>MKRS01000415.1 GCA_001897035.1 Bacteroidales bacterium 45-6 | reverse complement strand
CAAAACGAGCACGTTTATAACGTGAATAAAGAAGATTAACACAAGGAATATTAAAATAATCATCACGGTTATGAATATTTGGGGCATTGAAATTTGTAGGGGTAGAACTCTCAGAAATTGATATTTCCGATGTACCATTTCCACATACGTTATTTGTGCACGATTGATATTGTAAACTAAACGCAGTAGAAGTCTGATTATGGCTTTCTATACAAATTGTAAGACTACAAGTTGTATTATGCCAATGACTGCTATTAAAAGCGGCATAATCAACAGTTAAAGAATCACATAGATTGTCGATATCAACCACATCACAACCATCAATATATATCGTACCAGCATGACAACGACCTGCATGACAAGCTTGTGTATAAACAATATTTTTAAAACACAATTCAAATTCAATCCCTATATTAGCATCAGAATCTTTTGAGGATCGATCGATGTTTTCTGTTGTCATACAACTTGTCATGATTAGCACCAAGCCAACTACATAAATAACTTGTTTCATGTTTTTTTTAATTATTTTGTAATCTTTCTTCACATCTTTATATAGCTACATCCAAACCAGTGCACTTTGTTATCATGAGATCAAAGAAAAAGAAAAATGTTAAAAAAATAGAACAATATTTTTTTCTCATCAAAAAGTGCGCCAACTAACTGCGTCTTTTCTTCTTTTTTTTTTATCAAAGAATGCAAATAAAAAAGAAATTGCTTGCAGAGCCTCTACAGAAAAAAAATGTCGACGAATATTCTTTCAGTAGAATGCAGAATACAATTCAACTATGGATCATCGTCAGCTTCAATCGACATGGCATCACTTAAGAATTATTGCCTTTTAATTTTGTTTTTCTTTATGATTTGAACAGCCAATGAATGATCTTCTTAAATATTCAATCGGTTACGCTCGCTCACAGTATGCCCACATAAATTCGAAAAAGAAATTTCTTTTTTCTTCATAAACAAAAAATGACTTCAATATCAACTTGTACCTGTTCTTTGTTATTATGTCTTGCACTTGCAATATCTGCTGATGCACTTTCTATGTTCTTTGAATCATTGGGCAACGGATATGGCAAAGATTTACGCAACGTTTATTATAATGGTACGAAAATACCTGGAGCATCGCCCATGTTTTTCAACCTTATCAACGATCGATACGGTAAGGATATGCATAATGTTTATTATAACGGTCAGAAAGTACCTGAAGCATCGCCCATGTTTTTCAAACTTATCAACGATCGATACGGTAAAGACATGCATAATGTTTATTATAACGGTCAGAAAATATCTGGAGCATCGACCATGTTTTTCCAAACTCTCGACCTTCCATACGGTAAAGATATGCATAATGTTTATTTCATGGATCAGAAAATATCTGGAGCCAACGTCAATTCGTTTAAAATTCTCAACGATGAATATAGCAGAGATTCGCAGAACGTTTATTACAAGAATCAAA
>MKRS01000414.1 GCA_001897035.1 Bacteroidales bacterium 45-6 | reverse complement strand
CGAACCTTGTCTCGAAATAGAAAAGGACGAAAGCAAGGCCTACGAATACACAGCCAAAGGCAATTTGGTGGCGGTGATTTCCAACGGCACAGCCGTTCTCGGGCTTGGCGACATCGGCGCCTTGGCCGGAAAACCTGTCATGGAAGGTAAAGGTTTATTGTTCAAGATATTTGCAGGTATCGATGTTTTCGATATCGAGGTGAATGAAAAGGATCCCGAAAAGTTTATTCAGACGGTGAAAGCCATCTCCCCTACTTTCGGCGGGATTAATTTGGAAGACATCAAAGCTCCAGAGTGTTTCGAAATTGAAACCAAGCTGAAGGAAGCGTTGGATATTCCAGTGATGCACGACGATCAACATGGCACGGCCATCATCTCTTCCGCTGCGTTGTTGAATGCTTTGGAAGTGGCCGGCAAAAAAATTGAAGATGTTCGTGTGGTGGTGAACGGCGCTGGTGCTTCTGCTGTTTCATGTACTAAGCTCTATATGATGCTGGGTGTACGGAAGGAGAATGTACTGATGGTTGACAGCAAGGGTGTTTTGAGCACCAAACGGACTGATCTGAACGAACAGAAAAAATTCTTTGCTGCAGAAACCGAAAGAGTCACCTTGGCCGAAGCCATTGTTGGTGCGGATGTTTTCCTGGGATTGTCAAAGGCGGACGTATTAACTCAGGATATGGTGCGTTCGATGGCTGAAAATCCGATTGTTTTTGCTTTGGCAAATCCAAATCCCGAAATATCCTACGAAAACGCGATTGCATCGAGGCCCGACTTGATTTTTGCTACGGGACGTTCCGACTATCCTAACCAAGTGAACAACGTGCTTGGGTTTCCGTATATTTTCCGGGGTGCATTGGATGTGCAGGCCAGCACGATAAACGAGGAAATGAAGCTGGCGGCCGTTCGGGCAATTGCAGATTTGGGAAAAGAACCTGTCCCTGAGATTGTTAACTCGGCGTATGGTCTCCAATATTTATTTTTTGGAAAAGAATATCTCATACCTAAACCATTGGATCCAAGGTTATTGTCACGGGTTTCGATGGCAGTGGCAAAAGCTGCGATGGAATCAGGCGTGGCCAAGAAACCTATCCTGAACTGGACAATCTATGAGAACAAATTGACCGAAATGATGGGATATTCCAACAAGTTTATCCGTCGTATGACCAATTTGGCAAAGACAAGTCCGCAGCGCGTGGTATTCAGCGAAGCCAACCACATCAATATGGTGAAAGCGGCCATCATAGCCAAAAAAGAAGGTATCTGCGAACCTATACTATTGGCGAATAAGCAACGTTTGCAAGCTCTTGCCGATGAACACAATTTAGACATATCTGGTTTGGAAGTAATACAGCTCCGCCAGCTCGAAGAAGATCCTCGCCGAGATAAATTTGCCAGAATTCTTGCGGAACGTAAGGCGCGCCAGGGAGAAACATATCACGAAGCATTCGAAAAAATGAACG
>MKRS01000413.1 GCA_001897035.1 Bacteroidales bacterium 45-6 | reverse complement strand
TGGCTGTATGATAAACGCCAAATCCTTCTTTCCCATCGGCTTTGGTGGTAGAGGTTATTTTCACAGAAGCATTGTCCACGGTCTCCGCCTTGAAATCCACCAGCGTGTATTTCAAAGTAGTGACTCCAAATTTTTCCCACTGGCGAAACGCCCAGTCGTCGTCGGTGCGGTGGCCTGCACGCCACAGGTGCAACTGCGGGCCGCCGTCAGCGGTCAGGAGATTGGTGCCGTTTTTGATCAACTGGCTGATAAAGCCTGTCTTTTTATTGAAACTCACCGAGAAATCCTTTCCGGAAACAACAGCAGACTGGGCGTTCTGAACCAACTTCACAGGTGATGTAACTTTCGTTTCAATCACCGGAGGGGTATTCACTGGAAGTTTGAACTGCGCCGAAGCCACTTCAAATCCTTTGTCGGCCCAAAGCGTTTTTTCCTTTTGCTTGTACGAAATGCGAAGGAAATATTCCGCTCCTGCTTTCGGGTGTTCAATTTTATACGGGATATTGGCGGAGAAAAGCCCCCTACCCCAACTTGGACGCATCCTTATTGCACCATTGTCTATTTCTTTTCCGTTTTCGGTCAAGCTCCACGAAGCCTCAAATCCATCCAAAGAAATGAATTGGTATTTGTTTCGAATCTGGATGCTTCCATTCACCGGATCGGTAAGTTCTGTATCGATCCATTGAAAGGCCTTTTTCATTTCCGGATAATGCGGTTTCACCTGGCTGCCTTCGGTGGAGCGGTCGTAAGAAATCACCCCTTTGTGAATGAAATAATGGTCGTTGGGTGCTTCGCCAAAACCGCCGCCATAGGCCAGTATCGGATGATTCGGGTCGCGTTTGTTCCACAATGCCTGATCCTGAAATTCCCAGATGGCTCCACCCAAAATTTCGGGGTTATTGTCAAACACCTTGGAATATTCATCGAGCGACCCCATGGAATTGAACATGGCATGTACAAACTCGCAGATATAGAACGGTTTGGTCAAGCCTCTATCTTGAGCAACGCGGGCATAATCTTCCGCAGTTCCGTACATGCGTCCATCCAAATCGGCAGGATTGTTTCTGCCTGTTCCAAACCGTTCGTAATGAACGAAACGAGTGTGATCAAGGCTTTTTACGGTATTCAAGGCTGCAACAAAGTTAGAGCCAACGCCTCCGCACTCGTTTCCGAGCGACCAGATGATTGCCGAAGGATGGTTCTTGAAATTTTCCACATTGGCCACGTTCCGGTCGATAATGGCCGCCTTCATTGTCGGCTCTTCGTCAAAACGGCCATCGTATCCGTGCGATTCACAGTTGGCATCGGCCACCAGCCAGATGCCCCATTCGTCGCACAGCTCGTACCAACGAGGATTGTCTGAATAGTGGCTGGTACGCACGTGGTTGCAATTGCCCTGTTTGATGACCTCCAGGTCGCGGATCATTTGCCCCTCGGTAACGGCATGTCCCACATCCGACCAATG
>MKRS01000412.1 GCA_001897035.1 Bacteroidales bacterium 45-6 | reverse complement strand
GGTTTCAAGCCATTCTCTTCTATCGAAGGGAGTATTTCGTCTTCCTCGCGTTTCCCGCTAACCTTTCCTACCAAATGAAAATACACTTTCCGGGAGGGGTTTGTGCGGTAATATTCGGCCATTCCGGCAATCACCCGGTCAAAACCGTGCCAGTAGTGTATCTCGGCAACTCCGAGCAAATGAACGGAATCGTCCGTTGAAGCCTTCGGCTTACGCAAGGGGATGGAGTCAAAATCTATCCCGTTGGATATCCGGATCGTTTCTTGACCAAAAATCCGGTCTTGGTCAGTGAATGTCACAATCCGATCCAATTTGGAGGCCAGTATCTTACGGAAACAGCGATCAACGAACAAGTCTATTTTCATCCGCCAAGTAACGTATTCCTGGTCGTAGGGATATGTGGGAATTTCCATCACCACCTTGCATTCGAATTCCTTCATGCTCCTCACGAGATGTATCGTAAAGGGATTGGCGTTATGATCGGAACGGATATACACAAAGGAGATTTTGCTTTGGATGACATAATGCAGGATCGCATTGTAATCTATCCGCTTTCTGAGCTTTGCACATATTCCCGAACCAAAATTCACCAAGATGTGTTCGTCCAGCATCCAGCAACGGCTGCCATCGACTCCCACCTCGTAGCGGGCAAGATGGATTTCCGCACCCAGATCTTTGAACGCTTTCACCTGTGCCAATATCTTTTTACTAATCCCGTTCGATGAGGACAAACCATGAAAGACAAGGAAAAGAACTTTCATTTACTTATTAACATTACTTTTCAACAAATATAACCTTTTTATCACGATGAAAGGCACAATTGGTGAAAATAAATCAGCGCACCTACGCAAGAAAAAAAATAATACTTACTTTTGCATTAACACCCCAATAAGTAATGTTATGAAATTTATTCTTAAAACAACGGGAATTATTATTCTATTTTCAATTATCCTCTCCTCGTGTGCAGACAAAGATTTATACAAAGGCAATAAAACTACTGACGAAACCACTGGGACAACAACTACTCCAAGTTACACCTCTTACCTTTATCCATACTCTACGGAAAATTCAAACAACACAATCGAAATTTCCATTGTCACGGATGGAAGTGTTCAGGCTACAAACAAGGTGAATTTGTCAATTCCGCCACTAAAATACAACAAATCGTGGCTCTTTATGCTTACTCAGGACGATTGCAAACATGCCGCCTATTGCATCACTTGGGCGGCAATCAACGGAAGACCCGTATCTTCGTCAGACACATTGGCGGTCTCCGGTTCTGCCAGTTCCAAAGTTTTATATTACAGTTGCGAACAACTTTATGCAAACGACCTTCCTCCAAACGCCTATAATTTGAACAAAACCTTAGGTTCGACCGATGGTTGCGGCAATGAAGTACGCTTCCATCCCACCACTACGCTTGCTCCCGAATGGAATTCAATGCGCGCTCAAGTGAGTGTCAACAA
>MKRS01000411.1 GCA_001897035.1 Bacteroidales bacterium 45-6 | reverse complement strand
AAATAGTTTTTAGATTAAAGTTTAGTTGGCAATTTTGTTCCCTTAGTGGGTTTCTTTTTCATAGCATCTTTGGCTTCCTGGTTGGGGTCAATGCGTGTGGGCATATTGGGCTGTGTACTTGCCGGCGCTTTGGTGGTTTGCACCGGTGCTTCACCCTCAAAAACCACTACGGCCAGTCCGCCCTTTTTGTTTTCAAACTGCGTGCTGCCGCTAAATTTCCAGTTGCTTCCGTTCTTTTTCAATGTCAGCAAACCATCTTTACCAAATGGCATGAGTTGAAACGTGTTGTGCATGCTCATGTGCCCCACTTGCTTTTGCAAATCGTAAACATTGCCGCTTAGTTCTCCGTCGTAATATTGCCCGCTGATGATGACCACATTGTCGCCGCTTTCATCGCTGCACGAAATGGTTATCATTCCTTTCACTCCGGATGCCTGCAATTTCTTTTTCTGCTTTTCATCCTTCATATAAGCTGCCATTTCATCGGTGCTTTGCACAGCTACTGCACATTTCAGCGTTTTCTTCACTCCTGCCTGGCTGGTGATAGCGATTTTTCCTTTCATAAATTTGATAGCATCGGCACTAATGCCGGAGCTGTTTTGCACCATGCCACCCAAGCCTCTTTGTTTGATAGTATTTAAATCGAACCCCTGTGAAAAAACGTGGGCAGAAAGAATGGTGAGGAGCGATAGGAAAAGTATTTTTTTCATTGTGATATTTTTTAAAAAGTTATAGGTTTAATTTTTATTTCGATATGGTTACCTTACCGCCGGTGATATTGCCTTTTTCAAAACTCTGTGTGATGATTCCTCCCACGTTCATTTCTTCATTGATGGGAAAACCCAACCTGTCTTGATTTTGCAGGTATAAACTATAGATATTGTTTTTCTTTTTTATACTAAATGCTTCTGCGGTGCCGTATTTCCATCTTATATCTCCTTCTTCAAATTGTTGCACCAAGCCACCTTTGTTTTTCCATTCATAGGCATCCATTGTTGGATAACCTAAATCACCGATTTCCCATCCTAATTGGTGCAGCCTTTCCATGACGGGTCCGTTATGCACAATGGCTACTTGCTTTGCTTGCATGTTATACCATATTGCCCCTCCTTCAAAAAACTGAACACTCCCTACTTGGGCATAATAATTTCCTTTTTTTGCACCTTTTATTGGACAACTTTTTTCGTCTTCCATTGGATAACCCAATTTACCGTTTTCCCAACCCTGGCTGCCGTATTTTTCATTGATTTTGCCATAAGTGCCATGTAGTTCAAATTTTGTATCCGGAGCATTGGGGTTGTAATACATATTTCCAAATTCAAATTGCTGTACTGCGCCGCCGTTTTTAATACCGAAAGGTTCGCTTATAGGAAAACCATACACACCATGTTCGGTTTTATTATTTGCATAAATTTTCCTGAAGCCCCTGTCCACAGCGTGGATCTGGTTGTTGAAAAGTGTATAAAATACAAAACCATCATTTTGAGTTGTGGCCCAATACCAACCTGTTTTTCCCTCTTTGTTGGTGGTTTGTTTGGGATGCCCTTGGTCGTTACGCAAATTTCCCAAATTGTCTTTGGCATATTGGCTGGTTGCCATGTAGTTTGTAATCATGGCTATGGCGGTTTCACGGTTGTCTTCACCGGTTTTGTTTTTCAGCAAACTTTTAATGTCGGTTAATGGTTTTTTGAGTTCACTATCTTGTTGTGCATAAGTTGCAATTGTAAAAAAAGAGAAGGCTAAAAATGCGACTATCTTTTTCATATTTATTTTTATTTATTTGAGATTAATAATACATTTTGGTCATTGTCCAGGTGCCACCATCTGTATAGCTGTTTTCACTGCCCCAAGTGCCGTCCATTAATTTTCCATCAGTGGTATTATTATTGGCTTTTAATGAATATTTAATACCCGATGTTCCATATTCATATCTTATGAAGCACGAAAACACATTATTTCCCAAAGAGTAATTTCCATAAGCTGTACTAATGGTAGCTCCTGTAAACCCCCCATCCTGATTATTAGATATTGAGCAGGTTCCATCGTTTTCTACAATCATACAATAGCTGTACTTTGTTGTTCCTCCTATGCCCATATAGCTCCCTTTCCAATATCCCGTAATATTATCTTTGCCGGTGATGTTTTTGTTGATAGAAAATTTACCCGTATAATTATTTTCATTCGTCCAGGAACCCGATAGTTTTCCAGTGGCAGAGTCAAAAGTTCCGGTGAAATTTACGGCAAACGGACTGCTCAATCGTGAGGAAGTTATTGTAATTTGATTGCCGGATAAAGTATAGGTTCCATAATAAATTTCGTCGGCAGTAGAGCCATTGTATTTGAAGTAATTAATAAAAGTTACTTTGCCGTTTTCTTCGATTACCATTGCTATTTTAAATCCAGCTTCAGCGGCACCATTGCCTAATGTTCCTTGGTAATAGCCTTTGATGTCGTAGGTTTTGGCGGGTGTTGGGTCGTCTTCGTTTTTGCTGCAAGAGAAGAGCGACACCAAGATTGCGAATAAAAAGATTGATTTTTTCATCGTGATTGATTTTTATATGATTATTTGATTATTATCCTGCTACTTCCGGTTTGTCCGTTTTCAAATTCAATTTTCAGGAAATACAGTCCTTTGTTTTCAATCGAAAATTGATTAGCCGATAGTCTGTTTACACCAATTGCTTTCCCTAACACATCAAAAGCAGCAATGGCATTTATACTCTTATCTGTGTCAATGCTAAAAATTCCGTTGGATGGATTGGGATGCAGCAAGATAGTTTTGTTCGATTCAAGATTTGCGTTTCCCGACGTGGCAGGCATCGTTATTTTGCAAACTTCCAAATCCGAATAATCATAGAAAGCCCTGAAGTACAAATCATTATTAAACTCCAAGAAATTTTGAGATCCATAGATACTCTGCGCGCCTGAATAAGAGTTGACTTGTGGCATTATCTTCGAGATGAGAGTTCCATCAAAAGAATAGAGATAGGCATCGGAAAAATTTTCTCCAAAAAAATAGATCTTTCCGTTGTAAATGGTGTTCTTATCCTCGTTCGCAATATGCTGTCCAACGGCTACCAATTGCGTCCCGGCTTCAGTGCCGTCTGTTTTCCAGATTTCCCGGTGATTCCCATTGGTTATAAAAAAATACAGTTGTCCGTAATTTATAAAATTGCGTATGTAGGAACTGGTACTTCCAGGGATAATATCTTTTACCAGATAAGTTCCGGCTCCGGTGCCGTCCGTTGCCCAAAGCTCTTCGCCTTGCGATTGGCTTCCTGTGGCTGTGAAATAGAGTTTGTTATTGAATGCGAAATATCTATCGGGGAAAGAACCGCCGGTTGGATTCACATCTTTGACAATATACGTGCCAGCCGAAGTTCCATCTGTTCGCCAGATTTCATAGCTAGATCCATCCGAGGCTCCATTACTAAGTCTGCCTTCTGCTGTGAAATACAGCACATTGTTTAGCTCGGCAAAACCTTGCGGCAAAGTGGCCACGGATGTATTGCTAACACAGCTTTTGACGAATGTAGTTCCGGCCACCGTGCCGTCAGATTTGTAGAGTCCGGCAGTCGTATTATCGCCGCTATTGAAATAAACCTCATTGTTCAAAACAGCCAGTTTGGTGTTTGAATTTAGCGTGTGTACGTAAGGATGAGCAACGAGCTGGATGGTGCCAGCCTCTGTGCCATCCGTCACCCATAACGATACTTGAGGGGCATAAGCGATAAAAAATACCTTGTTGTTGCACACCGTTAAATAACCTGGCGTGGAGCCGTCTGCCCCTGCATTGCCAACATTGATGTCTTTTATCATGGATGTTCCAGCTGCTGTGCCGTCTGATTTCCATATTTCCTCGCCGTGAACTCCATCATTGTAGGAGAAAAACAAATAATTGTCAGTCTTCACCAAATTGGAAACATTGTAAGGATTAGCGTCCAACAATCCAACTTGACTGGTGCTTGCCAAAACACCATCCGAAGAAAACAATCTGTAATATCCCGCAGAGTTTTTTGAACGTGCAATAAAATAGATTTTGTTATTAAACTCGGTCAACTCACTCGGATAAGAATGACCTGTGTAGCAATCGCTCACTAAGGTTAGGTTTTGTGCATGGGTAAGCAGTGCAACAAAAAACAATAGGAAAAGTAATGTTGCTTTCAGACACTCAGTCCTTCTAATTTTTGATTTCATATTCGTTGGTGTTTTTTTGATTATTCTTAATGGTGTTTGTTAGTCAGGCGAAGCGGTCGAATCGCTTTTCTGAAACAAAAAGCTTTTCCCCATCCACGTCAGGAGCAATCCGAAAAGCAGCATCAGGAACAGCCCAGGCAGTTCCCTCACATCGGCTACAAAAGCCTGTGTAGGCCTTTGGGGATTGTAATAGAGATTCACTTCATCGTGAAGATGATAACCCATGAATGCGAATAACTGCGGCACAGCGCTATAAGTTTCAACAGATTGGCCTTTTTCGGTAACAAATTTCACATAAGGAATTCGCCCCTTCAAGAAATTGGAAGAGCTATGCTCGTTCTCGGTTTTGCGTGAACTGAAATATTTAGGATTGACAAAGCCGGATACGCTTGCTGTTGTTTTCTGATTGTAGAACACCGTCGTAACCGCAAACGCCATGTAGCCAAGTATTGCCAGGCCAACAAGCGAGGCTATCAATCCGATCAATTTTTTGTTGTGTATGCGCATAAGGCTGTTCCAGATAAAAATTCAGTTGAGATTTTTATCCAAATATATGACTCGGGAAAACGATTCCAATACGGAATTAAGCGAAGTGCGGGAACAGGTTAACGAAGTGCGGAAAATCGGAGAACATCAAAAACTGATGGCTTATATTTTATTGAAGAGGGAGAGGAATTCTTGCTTTTTGGTACGGCTAAGGGCAATGCTTTTGCCGTTTTGCATGATGATTTCGCCTCCTTCGCCACGGATGTATTGCTTGATGTATTTCAGGTTGATGAGATATGATTTTTGGGGACGGTAGAATTGAGCGTTGCTTTCCAAAATGTCTTCGAAATTGGCCAAGGTCTTACTCACCATTTGCCGTGAATTATCGTGCATGACGAGGTGAGTGTAGCAACTGTCGGCTTCAAGGTAAACGATGTCGTCTATTTTGATAAACAGAAGGCCGTTTTGGGTGGAAAGAGCCAGTGTGTCCTGGATTTTATCTTCCATAAAGTTATTTGCTTTCGCCACTTGCTCTTTGGAGATTGACGCATGCTTTGCCCTGTAGTTGTGGAAAAACTCTTGAATATCCTCCGACGAAACTGGCTTCAGCAAATAATCGATTGCGTTTAATTTCAAGGCCTTGATGGCGTATTTATTGTGCGCCGTAGTGAAAACCACACTAAATGAAATATCCTCCAAAGATTGTAGCAAGTCAAAGCCCGAAAGAAAAGGCATCTCCACATCCAGAAAAAGGATTTCAGGATTGTACCGTTCGATCAGCGCTTTGGCTTCAGTACTCGCTTGGGTGGTGAAAACGACTTCGACATCTTCGACATAAGCAAGCAAATGCTGGAGCGTTTCGATGCAATGCTTTTCATCATCAACTATGGCTACTTTTATCATATCATTTATAATTTAAACCGGATTTTCACTTCGGTGCCAGTCGCTTTCCTCCCCTCGTCATACAGGTCGATGATCTCGACTCCGTTTTCTGGATTTTGGAGCAGTATTCTGTTTACCGTTGTTTCTATGCCATAGGATTTGTGTTCGCCTCTATTTTGCAATTTGGCTGATGCTTCGCGGCCGATTCCATTATCCAGAATACTGATAATCAACCATTCTTCATCGACACTGGTAACTTCTATGCGAATCAGTCCTCCGCTTTGTTTGGTTCGCAGGCCGTGCCATATTGCATTTTCGACAAACGGTTGCAGCACCAGGGGCGGAATTTTTATGTCGGAATCGTCGATGCTGTCCTGCAGCCGAATGTTGTATTGAAAGGAATTGTCGAGCCGAGCTGTTTCCAACTGCATGTAGCATTTCAGCGTGTCCAGCTCTTTTTCGAGTGTAATCAGCGCATGTTTCGAGTTTTCGAGTATGCTTCTCATGAGTTTGGCAAAGGTAGTGAGGTGTTGGCTGGCAGTCTCTTTCTGATTTTTGAGGATAAAATTATTGATCGAGTTAATGGCGTTGAACATAAAGTGCGGATTCATTTGCGAACGCAAGCTCTGCATTTCGGCTTCCTTGATCTCGTTTTTAAGCAACAGCTCTTTCTCCACTTGAAGCGCATTTTGCCGGGCAAGCTCATTCTTCGATTTCAACGACCTGATGGTCAGGCGATAAATATACAGCGAAGCCAGGCCAGCCAAAACCAGGAGGGAGACCAAGGCATACAACCAGAAGTTTTTCAATTGCAGTTCTCTCAATTGTTTTTCTTTCTGCAGGGTTACGTTTTGCGACTTTTGAAAGTTTCGCTCCTGCTCGGTAAGCTTCAGTTTCCGCTTGCTGTCTTCCGACAATAGCTGCTCCTTTTCCAGCTCCGATTGTGTTTTCAGGTAACGAAGTCGTTCAATTTCTTTTTGCTTGTTGCTCTCGGAAAGCAGCAAGCTATTGTTTTTAAGTTGCAGGGCCTGCTGGCTGAGCTGCGCAGTAGCCAGAAGTTGTGCGTTCTGGTATTCTTGTTCCTTGGTGTCGAACTCGTATTGAGCTTCAAGGCGGAGAATCTGCTTACGACTATTGTCGTTGTCCACTAAATTTTTCAGTTCCACATATTTCTTGAAGCTTTCATAAGCATGGGCATAATCCTGTTTTTTTTCATAAGTTTCGCTGAGGGTTTTGTAGGCTTCCACTTTCACGTCCGCCACGTTGGCCTCAGTGGCCAGTGCTATTGCCGCATCAGCTTGCTCAAGAGCCAAATTCAGATTTCCTGCTCCGAGATAATAATTGGCCAAGCCCTGCCGGATCACAGCTTCCCCTTTCTTGTTCTTTATTTGCAGGTTGATATCCAATGCTTTTTGATAATTTTCATAGGCTGCCACTTGATCCCTCAACTCAAAATAGGAGTTGCCCAAATTCCCGTAATCGCGTGCAACAGCAAGCTTATTGCCCAGTTCCAAATCTGCGTCCAAAGCCTGATGATAATATGTCTGTGCCTCTTTGTATCTTTTTTGCTTGAAATACACATTTCCTATGTTTCCCAAACCATTGGCAATACCGGCCTTATATCCAATCTTTTTGTGCTGGCTGATCCCTCCTTCGAAATGCTCGAAAGCTTTTGCATAGTCACCCAACTCATTGTAAATAACCCCCATATTCCCATAAATAATTCCAGAATTGAGATTGTCGCCAGCCTCGTTGCTCTTGCGTAAGCCTTGCTGATAGTATTTCAGCGCTTTGGGATAATTGTTCTGCACCATATTCACACTTCCCAAATTCGACAGGCAGGCGATAATCCCTGTGTTATTGCGGATCCCCTCATTGGCCTCCAATGCCTTAAGGAAGTAGCTTTCCGCCCGTAGGAAATCGCCCGTAGTATAGTAGGCAATACCCCGGAAGCGAAAGGCATCCGCTTGACCTTTCTTATAACCGACTTTTTGAGAAATGTCAATAGCCTGATCGCAATATGCGGCCATCATCTTAGGATTTACGCCGTAATTGGCGTTGGTAAGTTTAAGCAAAATATTGACCCGCATAGAATCTGCGGTAGTATTCTGAGCAAGTTCAAGCAAGAGTTTTTCCTCGTCTTTGGGTTTGTTTTGCGCACAAATCAACCCAATCTCCAAAAACAAAAATACCAGCAAGAGTCCTTTATTCATTATAAACCGGTTAAGTCATTTGTAAGTTTGTAACATCTATCACACCTATAAATGTAACCAGTTTGCCGCCAAATTGTTTTTAAAAGCTTAAAAATATCTTACGTTAGCTGTTAGCTATCAGCTTACACATTTCACGACAACAAATCATTCTTAGTTACTTCTTTTCCATAGGCTATGGGTAGCAGATCAACATCAAGGCGAACGAACCGCAAAAACATGTTTTACAGCAAGTTTTCAAAATTTCTTATTGTGATAATGCAGATTAGCCCGCAAACATTTATCAAAGATAAATTTTGCCTATAAATCAGGGGTTTCATATCATATACCGCACAAAAACAGGAAGATACTTATTGTAAATAATACTAATATCAAAATACTGTACGTCAGATATTTAAGCATATTTTTATTTTTAATAATGAAACAAATAGATATATTTGCATTACTAAAAGTTTTGAAGAGTCTAATACTATGAGTCAACAATTCATCCATACTTTTCTGTCCGTCGATTGCGTAGTTCTCGGATTTGACAACGAGCAACTCAATGCACTTCTCGTCAAGAGGGATGTGTCGATCGACGAAGCCGGTTCGTTAAAGCTTCCCGGCAGCCTGATCTACGACCAAGAGGATGTGGACGACGCAGCATCCAGAGTGCTGTTTGAATTAACCGGCATCAAGAAGATGCCCTTGCGCCAATTTCGCTGCTTCGCTTCTCCCGACAGGGCCAACCGCCCCGAAGACCAGAAATGGCTGAACCAAGCCTACCAGCCTAACATCAACCGGCTGATTACGGTG
>MKRS01000410.1 GCA_001897035.1 Bacteroidales bacterium 45-6 | reverse complement strand
TCAACAGAAAGATTAAGCAGGGAACCAAGTGCAACCGTTACTCCGGCATCTACCTGAATCACGCCAATGCTCTTAGCACTGCTGAACCCGGGATACAATTGTCCGATGCCCAGGTAATTGCCTCCATAATAATCTCCATAAGCATCCAACCGGCCACGGTATACTTCCGGTCTGTTCAACACACCTGTTTTACCAATGCCCGCATTGATCTTTACAGGTATGTCCAGGCTGTTCTTCAAATCATAATGAATACCGAGCGCAGGGTAAAATGCCCATTTCTTATCATATAAAGAGCTGCCATCAGCACGGGCTACCAGGTTAACGTCAAGGTCTTTTTTGTATTTAAACTTCCATGTTCCGTAAAAAGATAAGAGCTTCTCTATATTATGATTGGATAATGCGATTGTTTGACCCGCGTTGTAGCCTGTCACCACTTTCACGAAGTTCGATCCGCCGTTTTCCAAACTGCGCTGCCCGTTTACAGAGGTTAGCCGGTCATCAGTATTACGCAGCTCCCCGCCTAGTGTCATATCCATTTGCAGGGCATCAGAAAAATCATGCAACCAGTTCGCGGAAGTATTCCAGGTGATGAGTTGTCTTTTGTAGGCTGCACTTGATGCGTAAATTTCACCGTCAAGCAAATTGGAAGGGATATACATATCCCTGCTGGCGCCTTCATATGATAAACCTGCTACAGTGCGGATGGTAATGCCGTATCCGAGAAGATAATTTAAACCCATAGAAGATACAAGCCCCAGGTTCCGGTTCCTATCCATAAAAAATTCTTCGCTGCCAACAACCGGGAGGATTAAATCGCGGCTGTATTCCCCGCTATAACGCCCGTTGCGGTTGGCCATCGTCATATTATTATAGAAATGGGCCGTGAAGCGATCGGTGATATTATATTTAGCATTCAGGAATAAATTTTGACGACCAAATCCTGATCCTTTAATAATGCCTTTATCCTGGTGATTGGAAAGTCCAAACAAATAAGAGCCATAACTACCCGCGCCATCTACAAGCAGTGTTTCATCATTCATCATTCCACCATCTTCATATACATCTCTGCGGGCTGTGGTATTAAAGTTGTAGAAGGCATCCCTTTTGTAATCCATATTCTGGAGAAAGTTTACACCGGCGTATGCGCTGCCGCGAACATGGATGGAGCCTGACTGCCCCTCCTTCATAATAATATTCAAAGCCCCATTAGGCGCCTGCACACCATAAGCTGCGAGGCGATCAATATCTTTAATTACTTCTATGCGGTCAATTTGTTCGGGGGTAAAATAAGTGAGTGGGTTGATGCCGGTTATATTGGATGGACCGGCCACCATGGGTATACCGTTGATAAGAATCAGCGGCATAGTAGATTGATCTGTGGGATCGAGGCTTAAACCGCGTAAATTAAGCGTGGATTGGGCACCTGTGGTACCAGACCAGCTTTTGACTCTAAGCCCGGCAACGCTTCCC
>MKRS01000409.1 GCA_001897035.1 Bacteroidales bacterium 45-6 | reverse complement strand
TCCTGCCAAGATCGATCGGCATGCCCTGGTCCAGCGGCACGATGTGGTTCTGACGTCATTTGATGGCCAGAATCCCCTCCAGGTTGGGAATGGGGAGTTTGCCATGGGGTTGGACATCACGGGGTTGCAGAGCTTTGCGCCGTTTAACACGATGTCTCAATGGGGCTGGCACTCTAGCCCCATTCCGGCGGGGACTTCTCCCTCCGACTTTCAGGGGCAGGTTTGGGATACGCACGGACGGCCGGTTCGGTATCCGATGCCCGATCCTGAGCATCCGGCGATCTCCTATTGGTTTGAATCCAGTCCGCATCGGATCAATTTGGGCCGGGTTGGGTTTGCGATTCGGCTGAAGGATGGAGCGTTAGCGGAGGTCGAGGATTTGAAGAACCCTCGGCAGACCTTGGATCTGTGGAACGGGGTGGTGGTTAGCCGATTTGAGGTGGAAGGTCAGCCAGTGACGGTGAAGACGGCATGTCATCCGACGATGGATGCCGGGGCCGTTTACGTGGAGTCTCCGTTACTGGAAGAGGGTCGGTTGGCGATCTTTGCCGCTTGCCCCGGAAACAATCCCTTGCAGTTCGCGAATTTTGTGGGGGATTGGAGTCATCCGGGGACGTTTGATCTTGTGCAACAGGGCGTGAATCATGCGGAGTTCAGCCGGAATTTGGATGAGGACGACTATCGTTTTGCGCTGAGTTGGGATGGGGAGGCGAAGTTGGAGCCGCCTCACGCGGGGGACTCGGATCTTAAGATCGTTTCCGCACGATTTGGGGCGGACCAGCGATGGGCCGATGTAACGGAGGCGCTACGAAACCAGATTCACGACGGGCGGATTCGGGCGAAGGTCGTCAATGCCATCTTTGGCGATCCGGCGCTGGGGGCACGGAAGGTGTTGGAAGTGGTGTATTCCAGCCACGGCCACGAACGGAAAGTTCGGGTGGAGGAAGGTCAGGATGTCGTCATCGACCCGGCTCCGGAACGAGAGCGACTGACGCTTCAGCCCGCGCCATGCAAGTCGTTCTCGGCGACCTTTGGATTTTCCAAGCAAGGATTTGGCAAGGCGCTTCCCCAGGCGAAGCAAGTGTTGGCCGAGAGCCGGAAGGCTTGGCCGAACTATTGGCAACGAGGCGGGGCGATTGATCTTTCGGGGAGCACGGATTCTCGCTGGAAGGAGTTGGAGCGCCGGATTGTGCTGAGCCAGTACTTGATGAAGGTGAACGAGGCGGGATCGTTGCCTCCGCAGGAGAGCGGGCTGGTCAACAACGGCTGGTACGGACGCTTTCACATGGAGATGGTGTGGTGGCATGCGGCGCACTGGGCGCTTTGGAACAAGTGGCCGGAGCTTGACAAGAACCTGTCGATCTACAAGAAGCTGCTGGCTTCCTCAAAGAAGCTTGCAAAGAGCGAAGGGTATAAGGGGGCTCGGTGGCCGAAGTGCTTGGGATCGACTTTGACGGAGTGGCGGCATGT
>MKRS01000408.1 GCA_001897035.1 Bacteroidales bacterium 45-6 | reverse complement strand
TTTTCAAGAAACCCCATGCGCTTGCCGCTATCTTTTTCATGCTGACCTTCCGCTTTTCGGAGGCGCAGGTGTTGAAGCTGATTAATCCTTTTCTTTTGGATTCGCGCGATGTGGGGGGACTGGGGCTTACTACAGGAGAAGTTGGCCTGGTGTATGGTTCGATCGGGATTGTCGGGTTGACTTTGGGCGGCATTATCGGTGGGTTTGCAGCAGCCAAAGGAGGTTTGAAGAAATGGATTTGGCCCATGACCCTCAGCATGTTGCTCACCATCTTGGCGTTCGTTTATTTGAGTTTTTCACAGACACACAACTTTTTCATTATCAATACCTGTGTGTTTGTGGAGCAATTCGGCTACGGGTTTGGCTTCACAGCCTATATGCTCTACCTGATATATTTCTCGGAAGGAGAACACAAAACGGCTCATTACGCTTTCTGCACGGGCTTCATGGCATTGGGCATGATGCTTCCGGGTATGTTTGCCGGTTGGTTGCAGGAAATCTTGGGCTACAACCACTTCTTTGTGTGGGCAGTTGTTTGCAGTATTATTCCGGTGATAGCTGTTAGCTTGCTGAAGATCGATCCGGAATTTGGAAAGGCGAAGAAAGAGCAATAGTAAGCATTACATCTGAAAAATAGAAACAAAGGGCTGTCCGAAAACCTCGGACAACCCTTTGCTCATTTTGATTATAATCAAAGTTTTATTTCGTCACAAAAACCTTGTTGCGGCTAACCACTTTCTTCTGCGAATCGCTGACAAGTACAATGTATGTTCCTGAAGGTAAATTCACAGAAAGCGTATTGTCGGATATGACTTGGCTCAACACCGATTTACCCAGCAAATCGTAAATGCGGACGTTTCCACCATCAGGTAGTTTCTTTAAATGCAACACATTGTTTGAACTATAAGCAAGAACTACTCCTTCAGAGGAGGTGTTTCCCCGTTCTGTTTCGATGCCTGAAGACGCCGAAACAGTGACGTTGAAGACAAATGTTACCTGGTAAGTTTTGCTTGCATCGGGCTTGTAAAGAAGTGCTTGGCGGATGGTGAATTTGTCTCCCTCCTTGCATAAGTTAGGGTATTGGCCAATGCTGAAGGCAAAGCTTGTCGTGTTCAATTCGGAAAAGATGTAGGAACTATTTCCCCAGTTGGTGGTGTATCCTGTTTTGTTGAACCAATGTCCCGGGGCATTTGCCGTGGAGGTATAGTTCAGCGTTCCGTTAGGATTCACAGCACAATAGCTTATTTTCGAGCCGTATAGCCCGGCGATGTCGGAAAGCTGCAAGCGGAAGGCTTGCGCCACACGTGCCATGTCCGGATACACCGGAGTGCTTGGGTATGCACTCGAAGTGCTTCCAACGAAAGGAGCCTGGGTGAGGTTGTAGGTCAAGGTGTCGTTGTGGGCAACATCCGTGTTGCTATAATCGAATGTGCCATAAAGGTTGGAGTTGTCGAATTTTACTTTGTAAGGCCATTGTTCGTCGTTGCTGTCGTCATTGTCCCAAGCATGTCTCCAATGGGCTTTCGGAGCTCCGCTTACAACAAACCACAAGCGCTTGCAATTGGTTGGGGCTGTAAACTCGACCGTGTCTTTCGGGCTGAGATAGCGAGCCGTTTGCATCGGGCTGTAAACTCGCTGTCCGTTTTCGAGCAGTGCGACGAATCCGTACCGCCATTCTGCATAGCCATAGAGCAATTTGCGGAATCCAGTGCTTCCTGCAAGTCCTTGGAAATAGGCTTTCACTTTGTTTGAATTTGAGGGAACATTCAGCCGGATTACGTTGTATCCATAGTTCTCGGGGCACGACAAGGAATCGACTTGCCAATAGCCGTCGCTCTGCCGGTTCATCTTGGTCTGAGGCCTTGCGTCGATCTTGCTTTCGCCATAAGAACGGAGAGCAGGAATGTCCCAACTTGCAAAACGGGCGGCACAGTCATACATTTCATCACAGAATGCCGATTGCGTGATCTTGGTCATGCGTTGGTAGGCTTCGACGGGGTCTTCCGGGCTTTTGGATTCGTTCCACATGCGGCCGATAAAATCCATTCCATGGAGCATAGTCCAGTAGTCCTGGATGAAATAATTGCTGTAACGGGGTGTTTCATGCAGGATGTGTTTGTGGGCGTAGGTCAGGTAGGTGCTAAAGTCAGCATCGGTGAATTGCTTCTCGGGATAAATCTTGTATCCTTGCCATTGGGCGCATTGTTCCCACCAGCAGTTTCCTCCGCTGCCGTTGGGACCAAAGCCATACATCCAGCCGTTTAGGTCGTTGTTGTCGCAGTGCACCTGGTATTGGAAGCAATGGCCCACTTCGTGTGCCAAGGTGTGACCGGCTACTTGAGCAGACCAGGCTGTCAGCGTGAGCATTCCGATCGTGTTGTCAACCCCGGAGCCGGTAGCTTCCCAATCCCGGGTGTACCGGAGGCGGATTATCATTTTGTACTGGTCTGTTTTGGACGAACCCCGTTTGGTGAACTTGAGTGAGTCGGTGTAGAAGTTGAAGGCATTCTCGGCTAACTGCAAGAGGTTGTCAACATCTATGCGATAGTCTGTGCTGAGCGAAGTGGAATTCGGGTTCGCCCCATATCCGGCCTCCCAAAAGATGATCCAATTGGCGGATTGCTTGCTGCGGGTGTAAGTCCAGCTGTTGTTCGCATTGTTCGGGTCTCCCATCGACGATGGCACATAAATGCTTTTGTTGGAGGAGAAACAGGCGAGCGAACTGAAGAAGAATAAGACGAGGAATGTGGGTATTACTTTTTTCATATAAATAAAATTTAACTGTTAGAGCGGCGTTGAATTTGGTTGATCTCCTGCAATCACAAACCGAGTGGCAAGCCCTGTTCGGTTGCCACGATATAAAGGAAATAGTATTTGCAATGGTTGGTGTTGAATTTCCTGCTAAAGATGTTGATTTATAGATCAATCGGAGGGTAGCTCTACTCCGGCACTTATGTCAGATATTGGTTGTCGGCGATGGAAAAAAGGCCTTATTTGTTAAAAAATCTTCTAAAATCGGACACAAAATTCATGGTAAAGATACCAGAGTCTAAATTCCTGCAAATTTCGTCCAAAGTCCAGAACCGACCGTCCGAAACCTCGACATTGTCAATGCGAATTTCTCCGTCATATACTGTCCGGTAAATGTAGCTGAGTTCACGCTCCACTTCGTTTTCAATAATGTATTTTTCTAAGAACTCGGGATTCGGAATGCTGACGCCAAGTTCTTCGGAAGCTTCGCGGCGGACTGCCATGTCGGCTGTTTCGCCGCAATCGATATGTCCGGCGGACGAAGTGTCCCATTTGCCAGGTTGCACATCTTTGGTGAGCGATCGTTTTTGCAGGAATAAGTCGCCCGAGGAGTTGAATATATGCAGATGCACTACTGGGTGCAGCAATTTGGAACCGTCGTGGCACTTGCTTCTGGAAGCACTGCCTATCACATTGCCTTGTTCGTCCACCAATGGGAATTGTTCTTCTTGCATGTTCGTTCCTGATTTGGTTAGTCGAATAAGCCTTCGGGAAGTTGGGTGTGCAACACCTGGGCTTCCTCGTCAAAACCCTCGATGAGATCTTCGGCGGCAGGAATCAGTACCTCGTCTCCTTCAGCGGAGCGGATGATGAACAACACATTGGCCGTGTCGTCATCCACGTCCTCGATCACCCCTATTTCGCCATATTGGGCATCGATGACGGTGAATCCCACGAAGAAATTCCAGGAATAATCTTCACCCTCCATCTCCTCACCTTTGAAAAGCGAGCGGTGAAGATAGGCTTCTATGCCGTCGAAGCGATGTGCTTGCTTTTCGTCGTCCACCCCCTCGAAACGCACCAAACCGGTATTCGTTCCCTTGTAGCGGAAGGAAGAAACAAAAAACGGCACCAGGATGCCTTCTATGTCGCACACCAGATAGGGATACTCGCCTTGTGCAAAGACGTCGTTGTGCAGGTTTAGTGCGATTTCGCCCTTCACACCGTGGGGCTTCATGAAACGCCCGATGCTGAAAACCTCTTCGCGGGCAATCATTTGTTCTTTTTCTGGTTGTTGTTTTTCGGCTGTTGCTTTTTGGCTTGTTCTTTCACCTCCGAAAGTTTTATGTCGCTACCCCGGAGGTCGATTTTGCCTTTCGACATTTCGTGCAAGTCGATGAAAATTCGCTTGTCTTCCACCTCTTTGTTCCATTGCACATACGATTTCTTCATGTGGTTGGCAATCAGTATGATGAGCTGGTCGCGTTGTGCCTTGTCGGGATAATCGATGGCCAGGCGGATCATCTTTTCCAGCGTCTTGCCATAATGCCGGTAGGTCATGTCGGGCTGGCTGTATTCCACTTTTCCGGGCTTGGAGTACAGATTCTCCTTCTTGATGATTTCATACGGATAATCGATGTCCAGTTTGAAGTCGGCCATGATGGCCAAGTGATCCCACAGGATATGCTTGAAGTCGTTCACGTCGCGCAAGTGCGGGAACATGTTTCCCATGATGTTGATGATCGCATTGGCGCAGCGGCGGCGCTCGTCGCGGTCTTGGATGGCGAGGCAGTGATCCACCAGATTTTGCATGTTGCGCCCGTATTCAGGCAAAGCTAATTTTTTTAGTTGCGTATTGTATTCCATTTGTAACTAACTGGTTTTCTTAAATTCTCTAATCGCTGAATTCACAGCATTGGAAGGTGATTCAAACCGAGGAAACATGAGATTTGTCGGCATCAGGCGATGCAAATGCAAGCCCTTCCCCTGCGCTTACGTGACACAAAAGTAATATAATTTTAGAGAAGCTGTAAGTTTTTGGCCATATATTCCTAATTCACTAACAATTATTATCTCAAAAACACTTCCTCATATCTGAAAAAAATCGTTCCTTTGTCCGCAGTAAAAAAAGCTGTGTGGTACGGCCGACTCATAAAAACAACCATCATTTGAGATACGTTCGATGAAGAAAATTCTGTTCCCAATCCTTTTGCTCGCCGCTTTGTTTGCGGGCGGTTTTGCTCAGGCACAAGATAGCGACAACAAAAAATATTTCCAGATCAACCAAAACATAGAAATTTTCAACTCCATCCTCAAGGAATTGGACTTGTTTTATGTGGATTCGCTCGATGTCAACAAAACAGTGCGCACCGGCATTGAAGCCATGCTTGAGTCGCTCGACCCATACACGAATTACATTTCCGAAGACATGATGGGTGAGTTCAAGTTTATGACCACCGGCGAATACGCTGGCATAGGCTCCATCATCTCCTACAAGGACGGGAGGGTTATCATCAATGAACCTTACGAAAATATGCCTGCGGCAAAGGCCGGACTCAAAGCGGGCGACGTGATTCTCGCTATTGACGGGGCGGACATGACCAAGTCATCGACATCCGACGTCAGCGAAAAGCTCAAAGGCCAGCAAGGAAGTTCCCTGCTGATTAAGGTACAACGCCCCGGGACGAAAAAGCCACTCGAACTGAAAGTGATCCGAGAAAACATCTTAGTGAACTCCGTGCCTTATTACGGCATCATTGGGACGCACACAGGGTACATCGCCTTGAATAGCTTCATCGACAAAAGTGCCGAGGAGGTGAAAAAAGCCTTTCTCGACCTCAAGAAACAAGGCATCACCTCTTTGGTGATCGACCTTCGAGACAACGGCGGGGGCATCATGGAAGAGGCCATCCAGATCGTGAACATGTTCGTTCCCAAGGGCAAAGTTGTGCTTTCCACCAAAGGAAAGGTGAAGCAGTGGGACAGAACCTACCGCACCACCATCGATCCGATTGACACCGATATTCCGTTGGCTGTGTTGGTGAATAAGGGTTCGGCATCTGCTTCGGAGATTCTTTCGGGATCGTTGCAGGATTTGGACCGGGCAGTGGTTGTCGGCACCCGCACGTTCGGGAAAGGGCTCGTGCAGTCCACCCGCGATATTCCTTATGGCGGCAGCTTGAAAGTGACCACTTCCAAATATTATATTCCCAGTGGACGTTGCGTGCAAGCCATCGACTATGCCCATCGCAACTCGGACGGTAGCGTAGGCCGCATACCGGATAGCCTCACATCGGTGTTCAAAACTGCCAATGGCAGAAGCGTTCGCGATGGGGGAGGGGTCATTCCCGATGTGGCTCTTGAAGAAGAAAAGCCGGGCACGATCTCGTATTACCTGCTGAACCAGTACGTGGTCTTCGACTTTGTCACCGATTGGGTGTTGAAGCATCCCAAAATAGCTCCTGTTGAAAAATTTGCGATCAGCGACGAAGACTACCAAAGTTTCAAGGAGTTTGTGAAGTCTAAAAATTTTACTTACGATCGCCTCAGCGAAAAGACCATGAACTCGCTGAAGGAGGTGATGGAATTTGAAGGATACATGAAATCGGGTGGAGAAGAGTTCAAAGCCTTGCAAGCCAAATTGGTTCCCAACTTAGACCATGACTTGGAAACTTTCAAGCCTGAAATCAGCAGGTTAATCAACCTCGAAATCGCAAAACGTTATTATTTCAAGCGAGGCGAAAGCGTGGAAGGATTGAAAACTGATCAGACTGCCAAAAAAGCGATAGAGATCCTGGATAACCCACAAAAATACAAGGGCATACTTTCGCCCAATAGTTCCGAGCAGTCCTCGACAAAAAGCATTTCGATGTCGCTTCGCAAAACGGGCAATGTGACCATGGCCGATTACAAGGAAAAGGCCAGTTCCAACATGGATGCGCAGCCGGTGTAGGCGGTTTGTTAGCGATTCTTTTCTGCCAGAAACTTCAATTGGCGCTCCAAAGCGGCCACGCAGGGCATTTCTACTCCTGCTTTCCGGGCTTCCTCCAAGGGGCGGGAATAGATGTACTCGATTTCTAACGGGCGGCGAGCATCATAGTCCAATTTCATGCTCGGCGCATAGGGAGCCATCTTTTCGGTCATTTCCAGCATCTGGCCGGGTACTTCGTCTCCCAGATTCTCTCTCACGCCGATAGCCCTTGAGGCGGCCACCACCTCTTCCATCATTTGTCGGAGCAGGCTTCTTGTGGCAGGATGCAGGGTCAATTCATCCGTTTTCCCGTTCAGTACCACGGTCATCCCATTGTAGGGAATATTCCAAACCAATTTTTTCCACCGGGCCGATTGCAAGTCCACCAAACAGGCTTCCACGCCTGCCTGCACAAAATCGGAGACGATGTTTTGCACTATTTCAGGCTTGGAACAGGAATAAGACCCCACATTGAGCGCACCGTAATCTTGGTGGGAGATGCGTCCGGGGCCAACCTTGGAAGAGCAGATGAAGGCCAATCCGCCGGCGATGCTCAAGCCTGGGAATTCTTTTGCCAGGTCGGCTTCCAAGCCTAATCCGTTTTGGATCAGCAGAACCACCGTGTCCTGATGGATCAACGGAGGCAAAATGTCTTTCAGTAAGTGGTTGTTGGTTGTCTTCAGTCCAACGATGACCACGTCGCACACCGGCATTTGGTCTTGGTGAGGATAGGCATTCACACGGGGAAGGATGAAGTCTCCCGCAGCCGAATCTATCCTTAATCCGTGCTCTTTCACATAGCGGTAGTCGTTGTGGAGCAAAAAATGCACGTCTTCGCCATGAAAGGCCAATTTTCCACCATAAAACCCGCCGATTCCGCCAACGCCTACGATTCCATATCTTAATTTCATATCCAATATCTTTTTTGCAAACGAAATTACAACTATTTCATTACAAATCGAGCAATGGCTTGCTCCGAGTTGAGGGCGAGGCATAAAAAAACAGGTGCAAGCCGAATGAGATGTTCAACTTGCACCCGAAATATTAGTTTGGTTTCGAATCAATCTACCTTCACCACACGTGTTTTGGAAATGGAGTCGTGCCAGCCTGAAGCATCGCTGCCAAAAAACGAGAATGGCTCAAAAGGGATGAACCGGCAAAGAGAACGGATTAGGAAATGCTTGAATTCAGGGGCTTCACCGTCCGAGGTGATCACTTTGGTCTTGGTTATCAACTTGCCTACCGAACGTCCTTTGGTTAAGAATTCTATGCCTGTGAAATAGATGGTTTCTAATACAAAGCCTATCAGGTATTCACTGAAGGGGTTTTCCTGATTCAGCACATTCAGGGACGATGGGGAAAACAATCCAAGCAATATGCCAAATAGAGCCCCTATTAATATTACAAAAAGGTAAAAAATGAAAAAATCGATGATGTAATTGGCGAATCTTTGGCCTCTACTGGCATTCGATTTGAATTTGTCGGTTTCAAATTCATCAAACACATTGTGGTTTTCAGGAAGAACATCAAATGTAGCCATAAATAGTTGGTTAAATTAAGTTGGTAAAGTTTTCTATTTGCAAATAGACAGTTTGCGTTTGTCTGTCCAAAAGCAGAACAGGATTTTAACATAAAAAAATAAACTAAGAGCCAGTTGCCATTCATGGCATTCATCTTCCAAAAGCGAAGGAGTTCTATCCAGTATTCTTGTGGGCGGATCCCCCCTACCTCCTTGCCGGGTTATCCGTATTGATTTAACACATCAAAACGGATATCCGATTGCAAAATGGAATGCAAAATCATCCCCGAAATTGAATCCTTTGAACCTCCACCGCTTTCCGGCATCCTGCCCCGGGTCGAAAGCCTTGAAACCGCCGTCGAACCTCAGGAGGAGG
>MKRS01000407.1 GCA_001897035.1 Bacteroidales bacterium 45-6 | reverse complement strand
AAGTGAAAGGGTCGGGCAACTTGGAGAAGAAAAATGCCGTGGATTTGGTCACAGTGGCTGGTTCGGAAGGCGACTTGTATAAGTCGATCGAAGTGTTGCCGGGTGCGCAAACCTCGGGCGTTGACGGAAAACTTGAGGTGAGGGGAGGAAGCAGCGTGGAGTCGCAGACCTTCATCGACGACATGCACGTGATGACTCCCTATTCGGCAAGGCCCGAAAACACTTCTGTCCGCGGGAATTATTCCCCGTTCATTTTCGATCAGATCACGTTCTCGATGGGTGGATTTTCCCCCGAATATTCCCAAAGCTTATCGAGCGTGCAACCTCTCCAAACAAAGGACGACAGCAAGGTCTCCAAGATTGGCTTGGGCTTGCTCACCGTGGGAGGGAGCATCGGCGGAACGCAGGCCTGGCAAAAATCTTCCACCTCGTTCGAAGCCAACTACACAAACGTCAAGCCTTACATGTCGCTCTTCCACCCTTCCCAAAAAAGCGATTGGAACAGCTATTTCAGCCAGCCTTCGTTCATCAACCAGACACGCATCAATATCGGTGAAAACGGTATTCTAAAGGCATTCGTGTCGTATGGAAAAACTTTGTTCAACAAAAACATGCTTGATTTCGACACCGACAAGCAGCGGGCCTTGGACTTCACCGAAGACAACCTCTTCGCCACTGCCACCTTCCGAAACCGCTTGCAAAACGGCTGGCGTTATTTTGCTGGAATTGCCTATTCGCTCAACAAAAGGAACATCGAAAACGCCTCCGTGGCAGGCGATTCTTATTATGGCAACCAACAGGAAATTCACATGAAATCGAAGGCCGAAAAAAGATTTTCATATCTATACAAACTTAGCTTTGGTGTGGAAAGCTATTTAAGGGAGTATCACTTGCGTTACCAATTTGCCGATTTGATCGACAGAACCGTCCGCTATTCCGTGCCGGGAATATATGTCTGCAACGATTTCAACTTGTCGCCGAACCTCATCCTCAATGCTTCGGGACGGTTGGAATATACCTCCAACGATCACCGTTGGAATATCCTGCCCCGCTTGGCGATGAATTACCAGTTGAACGATTTCACCTTTTCGGCTGCCACCGCGCGCTACCAGCAGGCTGCCGAAAATGACTACTTGATCTACAACAAAGATCTTCACGGAGAAAAGGCTACACAATACATCCTGAGCGTTCAGAACTCCATGAGCGAATACACTTTCTTCCGTGTGGAAGGGTATTATAAAAAATATGACAACCTGCTGACGGGCGAGAAATATGCCTATTCATCGGACGGTTTCGGCTATAGCCGGGGCATCGACCTGATGTTTAAGAGCGGATTCATCACCGGAAAGAACCAATCCATCGAATACATGTTGTCTTATTCGTTCAACGACACCAAACGGAAATATTTCGACTATAAATCGGAGATCACCCCTTCATTTGTGTCGAGAAACACGGCATCCGTTGTGCTGAAATACACCA
>MKRS01000406.1 GCA_001897035.1 Bacteroidales bacterium 45-6 | reverse complement strand
ATACTGCGAATTGTAGCATTCTTGAAAACAAATAGTCACCATCTTGTAATCAAACTTTTATGAGATGGTGCCTTATTCTTTTTTATCTTTGGGTGATAGAAAAAATAGCTTCGAAGCATAGAAAAAAATATATTTTGAATCAAATCCCGGAAAATGCTGTCAAAATTTCCGGATTTTGAGCAAAAACATTATTTTTGTTCATTATTACCAATATATTTATAATAAAATGAGTTCAGACAACATCCATATTTTTGACAAGATAGAAGACCTCCACAAAGGTTTCACCGCATTTATCATTGAATTATTGAGCGAAAAAGAGCGTATTAGCATAAGCCTTTCGGGAGGAGAAACCCCCAAAGGGCTGTTCGACTATTGGGCCAACGAAGACAAATCAATCGATTGGAGTCGCATCGACTTTTATTGGGGAGATGAGCGCTGCGTGCCGCCCACGGATTCCGAAAGCAATTACGGGATGACAAAGAAGCATTTGTTAGACAAAATTGCAGCGTCGGAGAGTCAGGTTTTCCGCATCATCGGCGAGAACAACCCAGCAGAAGAGGCCGTTCGTTACGGCGAATTATTAGACGCAAATCTTCCAAGTGAGAATGGGATTCCACAATTCGACCTGGTGATCTTGGGCTTAGGCATCGACGGGCACACAGTCTCGATATTTCCCCATCAAATTGAGTTGTGGGGAAGCCCTGCAAATTGCGTAGTCGCGCAACATCCAGGCAGCGGCCAAAACAGAATAAGCTTGACAGGTAAAGTTGTGAACAATGCTGTTCAGGTAGCGTTCTTGACCACCGGATCCAGCAAACGCGAAAAGGTGCGTTCCATCATCGAAAACAGCGAAGCTTTCTCTGACCGCTATCCCGCCGCTCATGTGAACCCCAGCTCCGGAAACCTGCATTGGTTTATCGACCAGGAGGCTGGACGCTTGCTGTAAACACACAGCAAGCCATGCTCATGGCTTGCCCCAGCTTTCTACATTCTTCAGCCGTTCGTGCGTTGCATCATCAAAAGCCTTGAGCATCCCTTCCTCTTTCTCCGGAAGCTGGAAGTCGTATTTCTTATCCAAGTACTTTTCTGTTGGGATCAAATAATATTGAAATTTCCCGTCCAATGTGCCTTTGTGCACAAAAAACGGCAAGTAATTAGCCTTCAAAACTTTCCCGGTCGATTTAGAGACCTCTAATTTGGCTAAAATGCCGCCGTTAGAGTTTTTCCAGCGCTGGTTGGAAATCATGTTTCCCAACGAATAAAACACGGGAACAGTTGTCTTGTCTTTCCGCTGGATCCATTCGAAATTCTGCACCACATGCGGATGGCTTCCGATCACGGCATCAACTCCCACATTGGCAAAAAATCGGGCAAGACTTTCCTGCTCTTTATTCGCTTTGAGTTCGTATTCGAGACCCCAATGGATGGTCATAATCACACATTTCGCCCCTCTCTGGCGAGCGGTTTGCACATCCTTGCGAATTTGCGCCGTGTCGATCAAGTTGACCACACAAGGCTTCGGCACTGGATTACCATTAGTGTCGTAGGTGCAATTCAAAAACGCCACCTTCAATCCTTTCACATTCATTATCAACGGATAAATAGAATCACGCTGGCTTTCCCTTAGATACACTCCCACCGAAGGCACCCTCTTGTTCACGGTGTTGTAAGTGCGTGTTATCCCATATTTCCCTTTGTCTGCCACATGGTTGTTGGCCAGCTGCATGGCATCAAATCCGGTGCTCAAGGCGCCTTCAAGCAATTCGTCGGGAGCGGAAAAGTACGGATATCCCGTGTATGGCTTTCCGGCCAAAGGGATTTCCAAGTTGGCCATGGCAAAATCGGCAGGCTGGATGCAAGGCGTGATGAATTGGTAGCATTCGGTGAAACTGTACTTTTTCGTTTTCGGATCGAAGGCCGCCTTTTGCTGTGGCGTATGCCCCATAACATCCCCAGCAAACACAAACGTAAGTGTATCGCTGCCTGCAATTTTATCGCTTTGAGCAGCCTCCTTCTTTTCCCGGATTGTTCCCTGACAATTCAAGATGAGGAAAGCAAAAAGCAGCACATATAAAAAGAGTGGTAAGTATCTTTGTGATTTCATTTCGAGATTGGAGTTAGCTTATGAAAACGAAGTGTTATAGGAACGACAAAAGTAATCGAAAATGCGGTAATTTGTGCCTTTGCAACTGCTAATTTCCCGGCTATTTCCTCTTTTTTCAATATCTTTAGCCTGTGAATATGGATAAAACATTTATCAAGCACCCACAAACCATGAGACAAACCTTATTTTTCCTCTTTTTCCTGATTAGCCTCACAAGCTTCGGCCAGTCCGACTTTTTTAGCAGGTTAGCCGATTCGGCAGCCACTTTGACTCGGCAGCATGTGAAGTACGACCCGCAGTATTTCGTCATCAAGTATCCCGGAGGAGATGTGCCGGCTGGCAAAGGCGTATGTACCGATGTGGTGATCCGGACCTATCGGAAGCTTGGCATCGACCTGCAAAAAGAAGTTCACGAAGACATGAAAGCCCATTTCTCGAAATACCCCCGAAAATGGGGAATGAAAGCCACCGACAAAAACATCGACCACCGGCGCGTACTGAACTTAATGACATTCTTCGAGAGGAAAAATGCCCAACTGCCTATTACGGCCAAAACCTCGGATTACAAGCCCGGTGATGTGGTGGCTTGGGATTTGGGGGGAGGCATCACCCACATCGGAGTTGTTGTGAAACGAAAATCGGCTGACGGGCAACGCAACCTGATCGTCCACAATATCGGCGCAGGACAGGTGATCGAGGACGGCTTGTTCGCATTCAAGATTATCGGGCATTACCGATATAAAAAATAGAGGAATGCTCCAAGGAAGTTCTTTATCAACTTCTTGGAGCATTCCTGCAAGCTTACCAATACTTCCCGGTGCTGCGAAACGAAATATGCAGCGCCGTCTTTTCTTTAATTATACCCTTCGTTTTGAACCAAATACCCTTGGCTTGACGAGGCTCCGTCGATGGCCGTCTGGGGAATAGGGAACAAGCGCTTCTTCACATCTGTATCCGTTTTTTCAGTCCAAGTGCCTTCGTATTTTCCAAAGCGGATCATGTCGGTGCGGCGTTGATGCTCCCAGTAGAATTCAAATCCACGCTCGCGGAAAAGGATGTCGAGGGTCATGCTCTGCAATGGCTTCGGAGTCACGTCGGGACGTGCTGTGCGGGAAGCCCTCACCAGATTGATGTCTGCTAAAGCTCCGGCACTATCGCCTTTCCGCAATTTGGCTTCCGCCCTCAAGAAATAAAGGTCGGCCAAGCGCAAGATCACCAAATCGGCCTCGCCTTTGTTACGTCCGTCGGTGGAAGATTTGCTCCATTGGTATTTTTCGACGCGATATCCCGTGTTGTAATTACTTCCCTCGGATGTGAAATTGATTTCCCGGGTGTAATTCACATAGGCATTGGCTTCGGCACGGCGCCAGTCACGAATCTTGCCTATCTTGTAACGTCCGTCTGCCGTTTTAAGGAAGGCCGTTTTCGTTCCCGTGTTTTGCAATCCGTATTGCATGCCACGGTAGATTCCTCGATCCACCTCGTAGGCTTCTGCCGAAATAGCCGAATCGGCCGGAACAATCAACCTCTTCCACCAGAATCGGCAGTCGGCATTGGCAGGATCCACCGAGCCGTTGGCAGCCACCCACGAATCATAGAAATCGGAGGTAATGGCGGCTCCATCGGTTCCATTTCCATTCTGATACAAAGGGTTTCCGTAGAAATTGCCCGACATCGAGAAATAAGACATGCGGTTGTGGCCGTTCAGGTCGGGACGTTGATCCGCCGCAAACACCAATTCCTTGTTTGTGTGGTTGTCGTTGTTGAAACAGGCGAAGTATTCGGGAGACAATTGGTATTGACCCGAATTGATAACCAAATTGGAGTATTCTATCACTTTGTCCATATCAGCAGAAGCAAACTCAAATGTCGTGGCATACGGGTTGCGCCATACAGCGGCATTCATGTACAAGCGAGCCAAAAGTCCATAAGCAGCAGCTTTGGTGAGGCGGCCTGGTCCCACATCCGTTTTCAGGTCGTTCACCACAGCCTCAAGTTCCGACTTGATGTAATTCACGGCATCATCCTTGCGGAGTATTTCGGACATCGCATTGGGTTCTTCCTTTTTGAATGCAATGCCCCATAAGTCGAGGGTCAGCATGTTGTAATATGCCCTCAAGCCACGGGCCTCCGCCAAGTAGGTGCGAGCAGATTCATTGTTGTCAGCCAAAGGCTTGAGCCCATTGATTGCAACCACTGACCGAGCTATCATTACCATTAGATCGTCCCAAACTTGCTTCACATTGCTGTGCGCAGAACTATATGTGTGGCGGTGAAGATCGATATAAATTCCATTATCGCCCCAGTCTTTTCCTCCACGGTAGGGAAGGATTCCTTCATCTGTGGATATTTCTTGCACTGCAAACAACTTGGTGTGAAGAAATAAGTCTGGCAACAAGGCATAAGCAGGCGTGATAACTGACTCCGAAAAGGTGCTATCGGCTCCTGATGTCAAAGATTCATTCAAGATCTTTTCGTTCAAGTTCGTACAACTCCATCCGAACAAAAACGGCAAGATGCAAAAAGCTATTTTTAGATTCTTCATTTTAATTTCCTTTGATTGATTGTAATTAGTTAATGGTCAGATTGAGCCCAATGGAAAATGTCCTTGCTTTGGGATAGCTATCCACATCGATACCAAACGACTGATAACTGTTCATCGATCTGTTTTGGTTTACTTCTGGATCAAACCCGGTGTATTTGGTTATTACAAATAGATTCTGTCCTGTGGCATATAGACGCATGCCTTTTATCCATTGACCTATTTTCAAGGCATTCGTGTCGAAGTTATAACCCAAGGAAAGGTTGTTCAACCGAAGGTAGGCTCCATTTTCAAGGTACCGGGTGGACACCGATGCCGAGTTGGCAATGCTTTCATTGGAGTATTCCACTGCCTTGGCCGTGGTGTTGGACGAGTTTGCTAATTGCGCCTTGTAAAATTTGTTCATGGCCGTGTGGTTGTAGATCTTATTTCCAGAAACTCCGTTAAAATTGGCACTCAAATCAAATTTCTTATAGCCAAAGTTCAAGTAGAATCCATAGGTAATATCAGGCAATGCACTTCCTACGATCATTTTTTCTCCATTATTTTCATAGACAGACAATCCGTTTTCGCCTATTCCCGTAAATTTTTGCATGTAGAAAGATCCTACCGCAGCCCCGTTAATCAAGCCGTTGATGGTAGCACCAGTCTGACCCGAACCGGAGGCAGAGCCTGTTGTCAAGAAGGTGAAAGGAGATCCTTCAACTTTGTTTTTAACATAAGAAATATTTCCACCTATGGCATAGGAAAAACCCTTCACATTTCTTCTCCGATAATCCAATGCAAATTCGAAACCCTTATTCGTAATCGTCATATCTTTCACATTCGACCACCATTGAGCTCCAGATGAAAGTTGCACAGGATCAATAGTGTTGTGGTAAACCAATATGTTGTTGGATTCTTTGCGATAGTAATCAAATGTACCGGAAAGTGCCCCTTTCAGGAACGAGAAGTCTAATCCGATATTTGTTTGGGTTGAGACTTCCCATTGTATATCCGGATTGGCATTGCGGATAAAAGTGGTACCTGGATAATAAGAGTTTGAATTGTCGAGAGGATAAGTTGTGGTTCCACTGACGGAAGTAATGTAAGACTCCTTTGTGATTTTCGGAGGAATTTCCTGGTTACCAGTTTGTCCCCATCCAAGTCTCAACTTCAGGTTGTCGATGCCCGTGTTTTGCATGAATTTTTCTTCCGATATTCTCCATCCTGCAGCAAAAGAAGGGAATGTGCCATACTTCTTGTTGTCACCAAACTTCGAAGATCCGTCCACACGCACGGTGGCAGTCAATAAATATTTGCCTAAGTAGCTATAATTCAATCTTCCAAAGAATGACTGTAATTCATCGATGCGCGCTTCGCCAAAAGGTTGGTTTTCGGTAAGGGTCAAATGACTACCCAACCCCGGATTGTAGCGTGGCTCTATGCCAGTAGGTTTAAAATTTTGGATGCTCCAGGTGGTGTATCTGTAAAACGTCTTTTGATACGATTGCCCTGCCAAAGCGGTGAAATCATGTTCCTTCCACTTCTTGTTATAAGTCAGGTAATTTTCTATCAGGGTGTTGTATCCGTTGATGTACTGCTGCTGCAAATTTCCTTCCTGAAATGGATTGACACTTGGCATCTTCTGCAAATCCACGTTGCTCGAATTGTTTTCGTAGCCAAAGTTCAACTTATACACAAGGCCTTTTACAATCTCCAACGATGGCGAAAAAGAAGCGATCGTCTTGCGTTTTTCCCCAAAGGTCTTGTTCAATTGTGCCTCAATCAGCGGATTGGTGAAGTCGGGATATTTCACAGGATCGCCATTTACATCGCGGGCGATGTATGTCGGGTTAAAGCTCAACATACTCGAAACAAGGGTTCCAGCATCCGCATTCTCATTTTTTTCTACCGACACGTTCAGTCCGTAATCGATGTTCAGCTTACCATTCAGCAATTTTTGCGTGGCTTTCACATTCCCGCTGTATCTCTCCATCTTTGTGTCGATGATGATCCCTTCTTGCTTCAAATATCCGAGGGAGGCACGGTAAGTGAAATCTTTGGAACCACCTTGCATGGTGAGGTTGTAGTCTTGCGTCATCGCAGTGCGCGTGAGTTCCTTTTGCCAGTCGGTGCTGCCACCACGGTCAACCAAATTCCCACCAATCGCTTTCACTTGCTTGCGAAATTCGTCAGCACTGAAAACGTCTATCTTTTTGGCCATCGAGGACACGCCCAGACGGGAAGTTACCGACAATTGAGTCGAACCTGATTTCCCCTTCTTGGTAGTAATAAGAATCACCCCGTTTGCAGCACGTGTACCGTAGATTGCAGTGGCAGAAGCATCCTTCAATACGTCTATCGACTCGATATCTTCTGAATTGATGAAGTTCATCGGGTTGTAATCATCAGATCCTGTTCCGCCTAAACCCAAAGGAAATCCATCCACAACATAGAGCGGACCCGTTCCTTCGCGGATGCTCCCTTGGCCACGGATAATGATGCGTTGGCCGCTCCCAGGAGCACCACTCGACGAAGTGACATTCACGCCGGACATTTTTCCCTGAATCAATTGCTCGGGCGAGCTGGCAACCCCTTTGTTGAAATCTTCGCTTTTGATGGAAGAAACAGCTCCCGTAATGTCCTTTTTCTGCTGATTGCCGTAGCCAATGGCCACCACTTCTGTCAGCAGGTTCGAGCCATCTTTGAGCGAGACGTTCACCTCGGTTTGGCTTCCTATTTTTATTGCTTGCTGCTCCATTCCAATGAAGGAAAATAGCAGGACATCCTGGTTTCCTCTTTTCTCGATGCGGTATTTACCATCCGAATCAGTCACGACTCCGATAGTAGTCCCCTTGACCAATATGGTTGCACCAGCAATCGGATTTCCGTCACTGTCGGTCACCCGCCCCGTGATTTGCTCTGTGGTTTGCTGAGGATTGCTTGTATTTGCCCCAATGGATCGGCCCTTTGCTGCTGCAAATTGCAAAGTCCACAGATGGATTACGACTATGCAGAGTATCTTTGTCAATCTCTGTCTAAGTAAAAACTTCACATTCATAAATAATTGTTTTTCTGTTGATTGTTAATGTATGGTTACGGTCATATTAGCACTTCTTCTTGTTTGGAGGGATAAATGGCATGGAGACATACCGGATGGGAATAGGGTGACCGTGTCGCATTTGCCACCTTGTAAGTCAATTCATCTTTTTGATAGCTCTGGGCATAGATTTTGCCCGAAAAAAAACCGGCGACATATAAAGATAATGCCGCTACGAACCTAAAACCCATCTTTTTGAAATTTTGATTTACTTTCGCAGACAAAAGTAGATCCCTCGCATTACAGAAGGGTTACATCAAGATTAAAGAGTCGTAAAGAAAGAACAAATATGCAGGGGGAGAAGAACAGATAGACGGACTTCAACAGGATGGAAATACAGGTAAAGAAGTAGAGATGCGGAACTGAAGTCCCTCTAATATTGAGGGCTTTCCTTGGAGGTAGGAATGTCGGAATGGAGCCCGCAATTTAACGGGCTTCCTCGTTGGAATGTTTTACACAATCTTCCAGCGACATACCCTGGAAATAATTTCCAAGCACATGCACGCCGGTTCCTTGAAGATGTATTTTTAGTTTTTCTTTGAGGTTCAGATTTTCCAAGCGAACAGACGGCAACACGTGACGGTAGATTTCCGTGTGCGAAAGATGTTCGTCTTGAATGCCCAAAACGCGGAAAACGGTTTCCAACCTTTCGGACGGAGAAACCTTCGACTGGGGGAAATGGAAAGTGAAGCTTCTCCAAGTCTCGTTTTGAAGGGTGTCACGGGACACGGCCGAAAAAAACTCGTTCGACAGGGAAATAATCCCGGCTATTTTTTGCAACGGTATTCTCTCCTTCTCAATCGACAAATTGACGGCAACAGATTCAGACGGGCGGATTGATGCAAGCAGCTTGGCCGCTTCCTCCATCTCTAAATCCTGAAGGAACTTCGGCGCAGCCCCAATGTCAGTGGCGATTACGATATTCCGGGAGCGAAACCTGGAACCGCTGAGTGTCTCTATTTCAAAGAT
>MKRS01000405.1 GCA_001897035.1 Bacteroidales bacterium 45-6 | reverse complement strand
ACTTGATTCGATGGATTGCGGCCCCACCTCGCTACGTATGGTGGCAAAATTTTATGATCGCAGCTACACCTTACAGACCTTGCGCGAACGCAGTTTCATTACGCGGCAAGGTGTTTCGATGCTCGGCATCAGCGATGCTGCGGAAAGTATAGGAATGCATACGCAGGGGATTCGGATCAACCTGGAACAGTTGGAAAAAGATGTGTTACTACCCTGCATTCTGCATTGGAATCAGAACCATTTCGTGGTGCTGTACAAAATCAAAAAAGGGAAGAATAACCGATTGTACTATATTGCGGATCCTGCCGGTTCAAAATACGTGATGAATGAAAAGGAATTTTCGGGCTGTTGGATCAGTACACAAGTGAATGGAAAAGGAGCGGGTGCCGCTCTGCTTTTGGCGCCTACTCCTGCTTTCTACGATTACGAGGATGACAAGGAGAAACGGGAAAAAGGCTTGGGCTATTTTTTTCGCTACCTCAGACCCTACAAGTCACAATATGTGCAAATCGCTGTAGGTATGATTGTGGGGAGTGTGCTGTCGCTTATATTCCCTTTTCTGACGCAAACGGTGGTGGACCAAGGAATCGGCAACAACAACCTATCATTGATTACCTTGGTGCTTATTGCGCAACTCGTATTGTCCATCACGCAGATGGGGATGGGATTTATCCAAAACTGGATTTCCCTACATACAAATACCCGAATTGGCATCGCCTTGATTTCCGATTTTCTGGCTAAACTAATGAAGCTTCCAATACAATTCTTCGATGCAAAGAATATCGGCGACATCATGCAACGTATTGGCGACCATGGACGCATACAAAGTTTCATGAGCGGGACAGCACTGTCCACGCTTTTTTCTTTTGCCAATTTCTTTGTTTTTGCCTTCATCATGGCTTATTATAACCTGACAATCTTGCTGGTCTTTTTGATAGGCAATAGCTTCTATGTGGCTTGGATTCTTTCTTTTTACGTTACCGAAAACGCCTCGATCAGAAACGCTTCACTCAGTCGTCGGCCAACCAGAGCAATATGATACAGCTCATCACAGGCATGCAGGAAATCAAACTGAACAACTGCGAAAAGCAACAACGCTGGAAATGGGAACGGATTCAGGTTAAACTATTTAAGATTAGTATTGAAGGGGTTACGTTGAGCCAGTTTCAGCAAGTAGGCTCCGTGTTCTTCAGTAGTACTACTTCGTTAATCATTTCGTATTTGTCGGCCAAAGCGGTTGTGGAAGGGAATATCACTCTCGGAATGATGATGTCCATCAGCTACATTATCGAGCAATTATCAGGGCCTATCGGGCAGGTCATCAGTTTCGCCCAATCACTGCAAGATGCAAAAATCAGTTTGGAAAGATTGAATGAAGTCCACAACAAGGAAGATGAAGAACAAGGCATTCATTCGAAGTTGAACGAGTTGCCCGAAAACCGGGATTTGCATATCGAAAATGTCTGTTTCAGCTATGATGGAG
>MKRS01000404.1 GCA_001897035.1 Bacteroidales bacterium 45-6 | reverse complement strand
AAAAATCGGAAATAACGAAGAATGACGGAAAGCCTTACACAGTTTTCACCCCTTATTCCAAAAAGTGGAAATCGACACTTTCTCCAGTCAATTATCAAGCTTATCCAATCGATTTTCAAAATCTTATCCATTCCGAAAAGCAAAGTATCCATTCGCTGGCAGCCATTGGATTTCAAAAGACCGACATCCGATTCGAAAATCCCGTATTGAACCAAACCATTGTTGGCGATTACGACAAATTTCGCGATTTTCCTTCGCTCGACCACACCACGCACCTTAGCGTTGCACTCCGGTTCGGGACAATTTCCATCCGTAAATGTATCTCTTTTGCCTTGAAAAACAACGAAGTATGGCTTTCGGAACTCATCTGGAGGGAATTCTTCATGCAAATCCTGTTTCATTTCCCGCACGTGGAAAACAGTTGTTTCCGAATAGAATACGAACGCATCGCCTGGCGAAACAACATGCAAGAATTCCAAAGCTGGTGCCAAGGCAATACCGGCTACCCCATTGTCGATGCCGGAATGCGGCAGCTCAACCAAACGGGATTCATGCACAACCGCGTGAGAATGATTGCCGCAAGTTTCCTCACCAAGCATTTGCTCATCGACTGGCGATGGGGCGAAGCCTACTTTGCCCGAAAACTGATCGACTACGACCTTGCCGCCAACAACGGCAATTGGCAATGGGCGGCAGGTTGCGGATGCGATGCAGCACCTTACTTCCGAGTATTCAACCCGAGCGCACAAACTGAAAAGTTTGACAAGCAATTGGAATACGTCAGGCGTTGGAATCCCGATTCAGAAAAAACCCCGTCACCCATCGTGAAGCACGAAGAAGCAAGGCTAAGAGCTTTAACTGCTTATAAAAAAGCGCTGAAAGACAGCTGAGTGAAAAATTCATTTGTTGCCACATAAATATATAAGCTGGTAGCCATGAGCTTTTTCTAACAGCTATCAGTTAACAGCAAAAGGCTATACTTTACGTAAATAACGAGATAATCAATTTTAACCACAACTTAAATACCAACACACAAACACGATGAATGAAATAGACAAGTACATATCCAATTTTCCAATTGAAACACAGGCGATACTAACAAAAATTCGGGAAACAATAAAAACAGCCGCGCCGGACAGTCTCGAATCCATTGCATACGGGATGCCCGCCTACAAGCTCAACGGCAAGCCCTTAGTGTATTTTGCGGGTTATAAAAACCACGTCGGTCTTTACGCAACCCCAGCAGGCCACGCCCGCTTTTCAGACGAACTTTCCAAATACAAACAAGGAAAAGGCTCGGTACAATTTCCCCTCAAGGAAGCGATTCCATACGATTTAATAAGAAGGATCGTCGAATTCAGAGCCGACGAGAACAAGCAGAAAACCGGCAAATAAAGGATCAACGCCCGCCTCGTAACCAAAAAAACATTTTCCAAACAAACCCTAAAAAAGCCAAATCAAATTCAATAAAGTTGGACTTTTTGCTCCAAATTGGTATTTTTAGGAATCAAATGTCATCAATCACCCATCAAAAACTATCATTTATGCGCTATATCTTCGGTTTGCTTCTTCTTTCAATCTTGTTTGCAACAACGCTATCGGCTCAAAAATGCGAAGCTGTCCGAGGAAAAACGACCTATTCCTTTTGGCTACACACACCCGAAAACAACCGGGAAAGTGCGCTTCAGCCCATTTTTGTATTCCTTCACGGACGCAGCTTGTGCGGGAACAATTTAGATAAGGTGAAAAGATATGGGGTGCTGTATGCCATGGGGCGCGGGCAAGACGTGCCGGGTTTTGTGGTCGCACCGCAAACACAAGGCGCCTGGAATGCCTCGAAAGTGATGGAAGTGGTGGACTACGTGCTCAAAAATTACCCCCAAGCCGACGAATCACGAATTTATATTTGTGGGATGAGCCTCGGTGGATACGGAACCATGGAAGTGGCCGGTAAATTTCCCGACCGGGTGGCGGCTGCCGTCGCCATCTGTGGAGGCGGCACCTTATCCGAAGCAAGCAGTTTGGGGCAAGTCCCTATTTGGCTGATACACGGCACCGCCGACCGCAGTGTCCCCATTTCGGAGTCTAAAAAAATCTACAACGCCATTCGAAAATCAAACCCCAACGCAGAAATCATGTTCGATGAAGTGAAAGGCGGCACGCATGGAAGCGTCGAAAAGTTTTTTCACAAATCTGACATCTACCATTGGATGCTCGAACACCGAAAAGCAAAATCGTAAATTTTAATCTATTGAAAGAGACCACGGGGGTTTAGCTTGATGCAAAGTTCTTGGCGGTTTCCAGCCGTCGGTATATCTGGCAACTTACGGATACACCCGAACCTCTTCATGACTTGTTGACCGTATTGTTATCGTAACTTAACATTTCAAGACTTTCTTTGTCATAAATAAATATGGCGAACAAATTCGCGGATAAACTTATTTGAGGAACGATGAAAACAACTACGAACAAGGTGAAAGTCGCATTTTTTGCCGACATGTTGATCGAAGATTTCGACGGGGCTTCCCGGACGATGTATCAACTCATCAACAGAATTCCGTCAGACAAATTCGAATTTCTATTTGTGTGCGGCACAGGGCCGGAACGAATTGCGGGATTCAAGTGCATGCGTGTGATGTCGCTCAGCGTGCCGGGCAACAAAAGCTATCGTTTTGCCACCACATTTTTTCAAAAAGCCGGTTTGGAAGCCCACATCGAGGCTTTCTCCCCCGACATCGTACATATCGCCACTCCTTCGCTGCTGGGAAACTTTGCCATGAAAACAGCCCGGAAAATGGGATTGCCAGTGATTTCGATCTACCACACCCATTTCGTGAGCTACGTGGATTATTATGTGAAGAGCTTTCCATTCCTGATTGATTTCACTAAGGACAAACTGAAGAACTCGTTGAGAACATTCTACAACCAGTGCGACATCGTGTATGTGCCTTCAAAAACAATGATAAAGGAACTCCATGCAACCGGCATCCGTCCTGAGATATTGAAATTGTGGCAGCGCGGAATCGACCGGAAGGTGTTTTCTCCCAACCGCAGAAATACTGACTTGGTGCAAAAAATAACCGGAAACGCCAACCCCTGCATTCTTTTCGTAAGCCGATTGGTGTGGGAAAAGAACGTGCAGATAGTCATCGATCTATATAAATTAGCAGAGCAACTCCATTTGAAATACAACTTCATCGTGGTAGGCGACGGTGTGGCACGCGAAGAGATGGAAAAACAGATGCCCAACGCCCATTTCTTAGGGTTTATGGGACACGAGCAGTTGGCCAACGTTTATGCTTCTTGCGATGTCTTCTTGTTCCCATCCACCACCGAAACATTCGGGAATGTGGTACTGGAAGCCTTGGCTTCAGGCTTACCCTGCGTGGTGGCGAACGGTGGAGGTAGCCGGGATTTCATTGAGGATGGCTACAACGGCTATCGATGTGAGCAAGACAATGCGCAGGATTTCCTGAACAGGATATGGGAAATACTCAAAAACCCCGAACTGGCACAAATGTTGTCGCACCAAGCCGTGGAGACAAGCCGGAAATACACTTGGGAAACATTGGCCAAGGAATATTTTGAAGACTTGAAATTCCTTCCCGAGAAAATATCCGCCATCTGATGAGGATGAACAAAACGGTACGGGTAGTCTTCATTATTTCAGTCATTGTCAGCCTGTTTCTTTTTCTGAGAACCACCGATATTCGTGAATCCATTGCGCAGATAGAACGGCTCAACTACCACATATTGCTGATCCTGATTAGCACGTTCCTCGCATATATCTTGGGAGCACTGGGCTGGAAGTACTGTATTGATTCGGACACGATGCCCTCGCTTCCGCGTCTGTTTGCGCTTAGGCACATCTGCAATGTCATCACGATATTCAATCCGTCGGGAGCTGTGGCTGGCGAAATATACAATGCCGACATGCTCATCCAGTCGGGAATAAGCCGAGAGGTGGCCTACAAATCGGTGCTACTGAGCCGAATAATGATGATTATCAGCCAGATGATTCTCTTATTGGTGGTGATAGGCTGGTTTATGTCGGGACATTCGCAGAAGATGTCCGACCCGCTCAGGAATATCCTGTACGGCACGTTCGTCGTATTTCTGATTATGGCGGGACTGCTAACCTTTCTGATTCTGAAAAAAGGGAAAAACGAGCATACAGGCTCCTTCGACAAGAAGTGGCAGCACCAAGCCCACCGCATCCGCCAAATGCGTTCGTCATTAGCGAAATACATCCAAAACCAGCCCCGGAAGGCAGCGTTGGCGTTCGTCTTTTTCACGCTCCACTGGATCATGGGTTCGCTCGAACTGTATTTCATCATCAACGCATTAGGATACCACATCGGAATCTGGGACGGCTTGTTCCTCGACACATTGATAGTCGTCTCCAAGTCGGCAGTGGCTTTCATTCCCGGGCAAATCGGTGCGGAAGAGTTAATCAACAAACTGGCTTTGTACCTCATGAAGTTGAATTCGGCAGGGCTATGGCTATCAGTCTCGATACTTCGGCGGGCAAGGCAGTTGTTCTGGAGCGGGATCGCCCTCCTGTTTTATATCGGGATAAGGCAGGGACAAAAACGGGCTAAATTGAGTTAACAACAAGTTGGGAGATAGTGGAAGTATTATTTGTCAGTCATAAGTTTCCCCCCAATACGGGAGGGATGGAAAAACAAAGCATGGAGCTGGTGGTCGGCATGGAGAAAAGATGCCGGACACACCGCTTAGTTTACGAAAGGAGAGAGCCTAAATTGCAATTTTTCCTTCTTCTCTACAAGCGGATCAGGACACTTTGCCTCGAACATCCCGCTATCGACGTTATCCACTTCAACGACGCACTGGTCGCCTCTTTTTGCATTTTCCTGCCTTTGAAAAGCGGCATACAGTATGTTGTCACACTGCACGGACTGGATGTGGTGTTCCCCAGTTCTATCTATCACCAATATATCTTCAAACGGTTAAACCGATTCCACCGTTTTGCCGCAGTGAGCAACGCCACAGCTCGCAAGGCTGTAGAGCTGGGGATATCTCCCGAAAAAATGACAGTCATCCCCAACGGGGTCTGCGTAGATGCGATTCCGGCCCATAGTGCCGAAGAGTTTCAAAGCTGGCTCTCGGAAAAAGGACTCGTCCTTTCGGGCAAGACCACGCTGATGATTCTTGGCAGAGCCGTGTCGCGAAAAGGCTTTTCGTGGTTTGCGAACCAAGTGTTGCCGCTATTGGACAGCGATGAATTCTACCTGCTGATGGCCGGCCCATTTCGGTTCGAGCCATCTTGGAGAGAAAGACTCATCTATCTCCTGCCAAAGGGTTTTCGTGACAAACTCATGCTCTTTTTAGGCTACGCATCCGACGAAAGGGAAATCAGGAAGGTACTGAAAAGCTATCCTAACGTGACCCATTTCGGCAAGCTCGCTTCGAGCGAAATAAGCCTGCTGCTACAACATGCGGATGCTTTCCTGATGCCCAACATACATATTGAAGGCGACATGGAAGGCTTCGGATTAGTCTGCTTGGAGGCATCGGTGAACAAAGCCCTCGTGTTTGCAGCCAATGTGGACGGTATTCCGGATGCAATACAAGACGAGCGAAATGGTCTGCTTCTTCCCTCGGGAGATGCCATGGCTTGGAAGGAACGCCTGTGCGAGTTTGTGAAAAACAAGGAAAAATACAAAGTACAGCAAGACAAATTCTGCGGTTTCACAAAGCAAAACTATAATTGGGACAAAATGGTGACCGAATATTTCAACCTATTCCAAAGCATGGTGGAAGAAGAAATCATTGCAAACCCGATTCCGAGTTTTGAAATTCAAAAACAAGAGTTTGTTTTGACTGAAAATCATATTAAGTAAGTAATTGCAAAAATAAGTTGTCGTATTTTTAAAAGCAAAGTACAGCCTTTAGCTATTAGCCGATAGCTTTTAGAAAAGGCTAATGGCTAAAAGCTATCAGCTTACACATTTTACGACTATAAATAATTCCCATTACTTAAGAAATGCAATCGGAGAAAATAGCAAAATTAGATACAGCCAAATGGCTGGAAGAAAGGTATCCTGACAAGAAATTCCCCGGATGGGCCATCCAACTGCTGAGGTACTTCATTTGCGAGAAGCAGATCAACCAACTGTTTGCAGATGCACCCGGCAAAAAAAACATGGAATTCATCGACTCCTGTATGCGGTCGATGCGCGTGAACTGCCAGGTGGTGGGGATCGAAAACCTGCCGACGGATGGCTGCAAACTGATTTTCGCAAGCAACCATCCACAAGGGGGAATCGAAGCCATCTGCATCGCACACGTACTGGGCCACCAATACGATGGCAAACTAAAATTTTACGCCAACGAATTGCTGTGCGTGCTCGAACCTCTGAAGGAGATGTTTCTTCCCATCCACCGAAAACGTCTCCAAACAAAGCAGAACGTGAAGTCCATTCACGAATTTTACGAAAGCGATTACCACCTGATCACCTTTCCGGCCGGAGTGACTTCCTTCAAAAAACGGGGAGAAATCATCGACCACCCTTGGCGGAAAGGCTTTCTGAAAGCCGCCGTGCAACATCACCGCAATGTAGTGCCCCTCTACTTTGAGGCGCGCAACTCGTCCTTGTTCTACTTCCTCGAAACCCTCCGCAAATCGATCCGCTTCCCCGTCAACTTCGAAGTGTGCCTCTTCGCCAAGGAGTTTTTCAAACAACGGGGAAAATCCGTCACCCTGCATATCGGAAAACCAATCAGGTGGGAGCATTTTGACGACAGCAGACCGTTGGAGGAATGGGTCGAGGTGGTGAGAAAAGAAGTGTATGGGATGAGAAAAAAATAGGTTCCTATATCATAAGCACACAAAAAAATTGCCGTATTTTTTTAGCGCAAAATATGGCCTTCTGCTATTAGCTAATGACTTAAAGCTATTGGCTATCAGCTTCGACTTAACATCTTTATCCGTGATATACAATTGATTTACAATAAAAAAAACACCCCCGCCCACCCTATCTGAAACAAAAAAACAGAACAAAGCCAGACACATATTTGTTACAGAAAAGTCCTTATCACTTAATGTTGTTTTGTAATCGGATTCCACAACAATTTGTTCCTTTGCGTAAGCATTTTTTTAATCATCTAAATATTTCCAAAATGAATACAGAGATATTGTTCAGCCCATTCAAGTACAAAAACTTGGAGTTAGCCAACCGCTTGGTGATGGCCCCGATGACGAGGGTTCAATCTCCTGGAGGCGTACCCACCCAGTTGGTAGCAGATTACTATTCCAGAAGAGCGGCATCCAATGTCGGCTTAATCATTACCGAAGGAACAGTCATCGACCGCCCGGCATCCAAAAGCGAGAAGGACATTCCTGATTTTTACGGGGAAAAGGCTTTGGAAGGATGGAAAAAGGTAGCGGAAGCAGTTCACCGCGAGGGAGGAAAAATCGCGCCCCAGATATGGCATGTAGGCGATACCCGGATGAACGAGGACTACCCCGAGGTTGAGATGGAAAAAACCTCCACAATGACATTAGCAGACATCGAAGGCACCATCAGTCAGTTTGCAGCATCGGCCAAATCGGCCAAGGAACTTGGCTTCGACTGCTTAGAGATTCACGGAGCACACGGTTACTTGATCGACCAATTTTTTTGGGAGGTTACCAATACCCGCACCGACGAATACGGAGGGAAAACCTTGGAGGAAAGAAGCCGCTTTGCAGTGGACGTGGTGAAGGCCATGAGAGCTGCCGTGGGAGACGACTTTACAATCATTCTCCGCCTTTCGCAATGGAAACAACAGGACTACAATAGCAAGTTAGCTCACAGCCCAAAAGAAATGGAGAACTGGTTGCTCCCCTTGAAGGAAGCAGGGGTGGATATTTTTCATTGCTCGCAACGTCGTTTTTGGGAGCCGGAATTCGAAGGATCAGACCTTAATTTTGCAGGCTGGGCCAAGAAGATAACGGGACAGCCAACCATCACCGTTGGCTCGGTTGGTCTCAACAGCGATTTTCTCTCCTCCTTCGCTGGTCAAGGATCATCCAAAACTGACCTTTCCGAATTAATACGGCGCTTCGAGCGGGAAGAATTCGACTTGGTGGCCATCGGCAGGGCACTCATCAACGATTACCAATGGGTCACAAAAGTGAAGGAAGGAAGGCTGGATGAACTCTCCGATTTTTCGGCCAGCAATCTCGGTGTTTACTATTAAAAAAAGGATTTAGAGTTGGAAGCGAGGGCAAAACCCGATTGGAGTTTTTGAGATGGACAATCAGATCATCCCCCTCGCTTTCAGCTCCAAATATTTATTGATCGAGGCCAAGGTCAAGTTTTCGGGTTGCGTCAAGATCGATTGGATGCCGTGTTTCTTCAATTCGTTCACGATCACGCGTTTCTCGAAGGCAAATTTTTCGGCTACCACCTTGTCGAACACTTCCCTGACATCTTTTGCAGGCCTTTCTATCAGCTCGTTGAGTTCCGAATTATCGAAGAAAATCACGATCAGCAAATGATATTTGGCGATATTCTTGAGGTAAGGCAACTGCCGGCGTAGCGAATCCATGGTTTCAAAATTTGTGTAAAGCATCAGCAGGCTCCGCTGCTTAATCGACTGCTTCACCTCCACAAACAGGCGGCTGTAGTCGCTCTCCTTGAAGTCGGTGTGAATGCGGTAGAGCGCCCCCATCAGCTTCTCCATTTGGACGGAACGGCGGTCGGCGGGAACATA
>MKRS01000403.1 GCA_001897035.1 Bacteroidales bacterium 45-6 | reverse complement strand
CCATGTTATCAGTCAAATGCTATCCAACGGTTTTCTCCGGTTTTCCCCTATCTTTTTGAAATGCGAAGGGGAAAGCCCGGTCACCTTTTTGAACTGCTGGCTGAGGTGCGATGCGCTTGAATAATTGAGCCGGAAGGCAATTTCGCTCAAAGACAATTCGTCATAAGCGAGCCATTCTTTCACCTTCTCAATTTTCTGGGCGATGAAGTACTTCTCGATCGTGGACCCGGTTTCTTCCGAAAACAAGTTGCTCAAATAGCTGTATTCGTGGTGCAGCTCCCCGCTCAAGAAATCGGACAGGTTGACTTTCAGTTCCCCATTCTTGTTTTGAACCAAATCCACTAATTTGTTCTTGATTTTTTCCACAAGCCGGCTTCTCTTGTCGTCCAATAATTCAAATCCCAATCCTTGGAGCCGCCTGGCCAGGTCGATTTTCTGCCCAGGCGAAATATCCTCCACTATTTCCACTTCACCCAACTCCACCGAGGATGGATGAAGTCCGATCAACTTCAACTCGTTGTCAACAACCATCTTGCAACGGTCGCACACCATATTTTTGATATAGATCTTCATGCCGGATAAAAACAATAGACTCATTCGAATAACGGGAAGCAAGATACAATTTCTATTTTAATCAAAAAATTTTATTGCTTACAAATATGACGTATTCGTTAAAATTGTATCTTTGCACCGCAAACAGTCACAATGGAAAAATGCCAGAGTGGTCGAATGGGCCGCACTCGAAATGCGGTGTACGGGTAACTGTACCGGGGGTTCGAATCCCTCTTTTTCCGCTGGAAGGTCTGGACAAAAACAGACAATAACAGTACAAAAACCTTCAATTCAATAACTTGTAGGTTTTTTTGTGTCCAATATGTCCGTCATAAAAGACACGAAAAAGCCCCCAAAAGACACAAATTTGTGCCTAAATCGTTACCGATTCCGTTCCGGACAAAAACGGTAACGATTTGTCCAAAATTGACCTCTCGCTGTCTAAATTTGTACAACCTGTATATGTCTCACAATTAATGCATTAAAAGTAATTTTGTAACATTGAAAAGTGAGGTTATGAAGAGTACATTTAAAGTCCTTTTCTACCTGAAAAAAGGTGCGGAAAAGCGAAATGGGGAGGTGTCGATTATGACAAGAGTTACCGTTGATGGAAAAGTTTGCCAGTTCAGTACGAAACAAAACATCCTTCCCGAGAACTGGAATGTGAAAGCAGGGAAAGCCACCGGAAAGTCTGCCGGCCAAATCAACAAACTGCTGGATGACATCAAAGCTTCCCTCAACCAAATCTACCATGAGCAACAGCGACGGGACAACTATGTTACCTCTGAAAAGATAAAGAATGAGTTCCTGGGCCATTCAGAGAATCATGCAACATTACTGGTCCTGTTTGGTAAGCACAACAACGATGTGAAACAACTCATCGGCATATCTAAATCCGCATCTACTTATCAAAAGTATGAAGTAACCCGGAAGCA
>MKRS01000402.1 GCA_001897035.1 Bacteroidales bacterium 45-6 | reverse complement strand
TCCCTTCATTTGTGAGAACCGAACGATGTCCTTCTTCATGAGTAAGCGGCACGAAAAATAGCCCCGCCAACCCAGCCTGAATCATGAAGCTGTATTTTGCAGGAAGAATTGAGTTCAACTCTCGCACTCCCATCCTATATGCACTCAGGTAATTTTCATTGAATTGCTTCATCGTAGATAGACGAGCCGGAGAATCAACGAAAAGAAATGAATATTCTCTTTCTTCAATAGCTTTGGGAATAGAGTCTTGTGCTGAAAGCGCAGCCACAGTGAAAGAAAAAAACACATTGACTAATAGTAGTCGTAATTTCATCGTGCATTCCGTCTTTTTGCAATAAAAGCTTAGTATTTTCATTTAAAATGTACAGTTCATAAATTGCAATAACTCTAATTAATTATTTCTTTGCTCAATGGTCGAAAATCTGTTATTGAAAAAGAGGCTGCCTAGACTTCTATAATAGAAATTTAGACAGCCTAAAAGCAAAGAATATTATTCAGCGGCTTCTCTTCCTAAGAAATAACCTGCGAGCGCGCAGATTCCCAAAAAGACCAAGCCCCAAAAACCACCATTCACATCTTTCAATTCATTAGGCTTCATTTCCGAAACCCCCATTTTAGTTAAATCTAAATTTTTCATATTCTCAAGTTTTTGTAAACCAACTAACTGCTAATTAATTAGCAGCTTCTACGAGGACACCAACTAAATATCCAACAAATAGAGCAAGCAGAGGGGCGAATATTCCAAATCCGCCTTCCACATCTCTCATCTCCACGTCATTCATCTCTTCCAAGCTCAAGGCTTGTAAATCCAATGTGTTCATAATTTTAAAAATTTAATGATTAATACAACTGTTAGTTTTTGTAAGCAAGTTGGCCAATGCTTTCAGTTGCAAATATATCGGGAACGGGTGCAATAACATTGCACTCTGCCAAAAAAGATCCGCCATTAACATCATTTAAGTCTCTATCGTTCAATAGCTCCATTCTGATTTCAACGGACAGGATATACCGCTTGGAATAATAATAAGTACGGCGGGCAGAGTCGTAGCAAATGGGTGCCCCCATCAGCTTCAGGGCTTCAAGGATATTGAAAAGCTGCCGCTTGCGGATGCCCAATTTTCGGGCAAAGCATTCCGGACTTCCTGTACTCTGATTGTTTATCAACAGGTGCATGTAGTTGATTCGTTCTATCGATTCCAGTAATCGCATCTTTCAATCCGTGTGTGTTTTTGTTAAATATTCGTTTCTTTTGTTTGTGTTATAGCGAAAACAGAAACTTTGCGCAGAGGCAAATATATGATTTTTACTCGATCGAGATAAAGAATTCATTCAGATTTTGTTCCGTTCTTAGGTTTAGTTTTTTCGTAGCCGATAGCGGTTGTTTTCCACGGCGCGAACCGACAAGTTCATGAGCGAGGCAATGTCCTTCGTTTCCATGTTGAGCTTTAGGCAGGCGCACAGGCGAAGGTCGGTGGAAGTCAGCGTAGGATAGTCAGCCTTCAGTTTCTTGAAAAATTCGGTGTGTTTTTCCTCAAATTTGAGGAGGAAATTCTTCCAGTCGTCCTCCGTATCCAAATTGTGGCTGACCAGGTTGTTGATCTTGTACATCAGCTGCTGGAGCAGCGTCGATTTGTTCTTAGCATAAAAATCCTCTATCAAGGCTTTTATTTTCTCAATCAATTCGTTTTTTTGGATGATAAAGGAAGTTTGTGTCACCAATTCCGCATTTTTTTGATTCACTTGATTTTGCAACTCGTCGGCAAGCATTTTCAGGCGCAAGGTTTCCAGCTTGCGGATTTTGCGAAGGTGTTGTTTCTTGAACCGGAAGAGAATCATCTGCCTAACTACATAAAAAATAGTAGCAGCCAGCATGATATAAATCAAATAGGCCCAAGAGGAATTATACCACGGGGAACTTACCCGAAACTGCAACATGGTGACCTCTGAGAAATTTCCCCGCACGTCCACCGCCCTGAGCATGAAAGTGTATTTGCCTGCGGGAAGACGCTCGTAGGCCACTTTGTTGGAAAATGACTTTGGCGACCAATCCATGTCAACGCCTTCCAGCATATATTGCGAGGAAACATAATCAGCAAAGGCATTTTTAGTCACAAAATCGATCTCTACATTGTTGAAATTATTGTCAATGGTGATGTGGCCTTTGTCAATGGGCTTGTAAACAATATCTTTTTCCCGGCTTATGGTTTTAAAACTTTTGATAACGGGTGCATCCACCTTCGACTCGGTTTGGGGAACAATGGTCGCTTGACTGGGTATGTCGTAGAGAATAAATCCATCGTCCAGAGCCAGCAGGTTGATGCTGTCGTTGAGGGGTATAATGGTCTCGTAATTGTCCACAAAGCTCAAGTTGTGCCCGAGGCCGTAGCTCCTGAGCATGGAAGTTTTGTATCCGTCGTAAAAGAAAAGATAGAAAGAATTTTCGGCCAAGGCCAGGTATCGGTTGTGGGAACAGGAAAATATCTTCCTGATGGGATCAACGCCCGAGAAAAGCTTGTTGAGCAGGTTGTTTGGCTCTACTTTGTCGGCTATATCGTTGTATTGGAAAACCTTTTCATCGCCAATCATGTTGATCCGCCCTCCCACTTTGAAGAGTTGGAGCTTGCTTGGCAACGAATGGGAAGCAGCGTTCCGCCCATAGTAATGGATCGACGAAAATGAATCGCTGCCCGGCGTCCATTGGCAACGGTAAATTCCCCGATTGGGATGTTCGAGCCACAGATTGCCCAAATGGTCTGCTTTCACATCATAAATGGGTTCGTTGATTCCTTTGGGTGTAACCCCTTTTTGTGTTTCTTGGTTGATAAACCTCAGCGACTGGTAGGTGGACACCATCAAGTACTTGGAATTGCCCAGTTGCTCCTCGTAGATGTTGTACACTCCTGTCCCGATGTCGGGGTATTTTTTCACGGAAAGGTCTTTGCCTATGGTGAACAGCCCGTTGTTGTGGCAGCAATAGAGTGTTCCATCAATTTCTTTCAAGTTCCAAACCTGGCCTTCAGAACCTCGAATGATACGGAAGTTCGAAAGGGAGGAATAACCGTTTAGCTCCGATCGGGGAATCGAGAAAACCCCTTGATTGGTACCGATCAGCAGGTAATTGTTCCAAAAGCAGGCGGCATAGATTGCGCCTATGTTGTCAATGGCATTGGTGAAGTAGTTGAGGTTTTCTTTGTAAGAAACATAGCTGATGCCTTTGTCCAGGCCAAGCCAAACATTGTTGCGGCTATCTTGCCACATCGAGAGCACGGATTTGTTCTGCAAGACATTTTCTGAAGAAAAATGCCCAACGATGTTTCCTTTCATATCTATCTCGTACATCCCGTCGAGCAGGGTTCCCAAAATATACGTTCCCCTGGATGTTAATACGCCGGTGTTCACCTCCTTTTTATTGAATAAAGAAGATAGGCTGGGATTCAAATCCCGGTACTGTCCGTTTTCATACACCATCAACCCCTTCGAATTGGAGGCAAAGAGGTAGCCGCTTTTTCCGTACGGTAATATGACCCGCACATCCGTATTTGCAAACACATCGCTACCGGGAAGTTGCCTGATTTTGCCTGCTTTGAGCACATAGATCTGGCCCTTCATCTTCTGATACAGAAATTCGCCCCTAACGCGGTTAAGCAGCAAGAGAGGAGCAACAACTGATTTCAGCTTCTTCACCGATTTGTAGTCATAGAAAAATATCGCCGAAAAAGACTGGAAATACACTCCTTGCTTGGTAACGAAAGTCCGCCAAAAGTCTGAATTCTGGATTTCCTTGAAATTGATTTTAGAGCTAAGCGAGCTGTAACGAAGCTTGCCGGAAAGATCCCTTTTCCATTCACCAAACTCCTCTGTGCCACCAGTATATATTTCCTGAGTATTGGCCACACCGACAGACCGAACGATCCCTTTACTCGGCAATTTGAATAGGTTCCAGTTCACGCCATCAAATTCGATCAGTCCCTTGTCATTCCCAATATAGACAATGCCGTTCTCATCAGCATCGATCGACCAGTTCTTATTGGCACCGTTGTATGTTTTCGGGCTGAAATTAATGACACTGGGACGGATGGCCTTGAGTGGAAGATAAAAGAGAAATGACAAAACTACAAGCCAGCAGCAGATCGATCTTTTCTTCTGTCCTGCAATAGATTCAGATTTGTTCGCGCTCATTTTTTCAGGAATAAGGTTAAGGCTTTCAAGGATATCATTTGCGCATTTCATCGATCAAAGCAGCCTGCTTTTAGCGGCTACTTCAACACATGCAGGCCTTCGAGGACGAGCTTCAGCAATAGCAAGGAAAATATGACCCACATGGTGATGGAAATTTGGTTGAACTTTCCCGCCAAGAATTTCAACAGCACGTAGGCTATCATGCCGAAAACAATTCCGTGGGCGATGCTAAAGGTGAACGGCATCAGCACCATGGTGAGAAATGCGGGTAGCGATTCGCTCATGTCGCCGAAGTTTAGATTCACCACAGACGACACCATGAAAAGGCCCACGATGATGAGTGCGGGTGCAGTGGCTGCTGCCGGCACCATCAGGAACAGCGGGGCAAGAAACAAAGCGATCAGAAACATCAATGCGGTGGAAACTGACGTGAGCCCTGTCCGCCCGCCTGCGGCAACGCCGGATGCACTTTCCACATAGGAGGTGACTGTGCTGGTGCCAACAACCGCGCCGAAGGTGGTACCTAATGCGTCGGCAAGAAGCGCCCGCTTGATCTGCGGAAAATGCCCGTTTTTGTCAATCAATCCGGCTTTGGAAGCAACCCCGATCAAGGTGCCAATGGTGTCGAAGAGGTTGACAAACAAAAAAGTGAACACCACAACCAGCATGTTGAGAGAAAAGATATGCTCGAAGTCGAATTGAAAGAGTATCGGCGAAATGTCGGGAGGCATCGAGAAAACGCCTCCTTCCGGGAAATGCACGAGACCAAAGAGGATTGCAGATACCGTAGCTACCCCAATGCCTATGAAAAACGAGCCGTACACCTTTTTCACGTAAAGCACAGCTGTCACAATCAAACCGATAAGAGCGACCCAAACTTGTGGAGCAGCCAAGTCTCCCAATGCAACAAATGTATTTTTATCAGCCACTACGATCCCTGCATTTTTCAGCCCAATCAAGGTAATGAAAAGCCCTATACCAACGGGAATCGCTTCCTTTATGGTTTGCGGAATCGCCTTCACGATCAATTCGCGGACATTGAACAAGGTGAGAATAATAAATATAATTCCCTCAATGAAAACCGCAGTCAGAGCCATCTGCCAGGAATACCCAAGGCCAAGCACTACCGAAAATGCAAAAAAACTGTTCAGCCCCATCCCTGGCGCCTGAGCAATTGGCAGGTTGGCAAGAAATGCCATGAAAAGTGTCCCCAAGATGGTAGCCAAAGCCGTAGCGGTGAACAATGCCGGCTTGTCCATGCCTGTTTCGCCAAGTATGTTTGGATTCACTACCAGCACGTAAGACATTGTCAGAAAAGTGATTATTCCAGCAATAAGTTCTGTTTTGACATTCGTGCCGTTGGCTTTCAGTTTAAATAGTTTTTCGAGCATAATTTAAAATAAGCATCTCAGTTTATCTCGTTCAACACTTTGTTGCCCACTAATATTGCCCTCTTGATGGAGGCCGGGTCTTTGGCGTCAATGCCAAGGGTTTTGGCGTCGGGAATCGTAACCGACAAGCCATACCTAAGCTTGTTGGGATGAGGTATCTTTGCCTTGTTGGCCTGATAGATATACACCCAGAATTCCTTGCTCCCGTAATATTTTAGTGCCAAGGTGCGAAATGTAGCTCCCTCCGAAACCACTTCTGTTGTTGTTTTAGATATGGCCGGTGCATCCTCTTTCTCTTTTTGTATTCCTTTGTCTTTTCCGCTCATGCTTGCCGATGTTTTCGTGGAATCGGCACTTGCTCCTGTGAGGGTATCTTTCGTCACGGCCACCACTTGGGGCTTGGAGGCTGCATTAGCAAGAGAATCAGGATGAATATTTTTAGGTACCGATGTAGCTTGGGGTTGCTTGCTTGCTTCATCGGTATTCACATTGAAAATGTAAAACGCGACGGCGGCCACAGCCAGTAGCACAAAGATTGCTCCGACGATGACCCATGTTTTCTTCCTACTTTTGCTTTGGGGTTGCTCTTCTTCCAATCCTGCAACATCGGACTCATTACTTGCAGCAACAAATCCTGCTTCTGCCGAAGAGGCGCGGGGCAACAAGAAAGCTCCTTCCGGAGCAAGGGGAAGGACCTCTGCATTGCTTTCCTCCAAAGGAGTATTTTCTTCCTGTTCGCTTTCGATTGGCTCGCTTCCCGATACTGCACTTTCGTCAACTCCCGGATCAAGAATCATCGTCCGGAATTTTTTTGTCACCTGATTCTGCGCATCTGCAATTTCCACTTCAACTTGTTCTGAGTCAGCTTCATTCTCTTCAAATTCTTCTCCCTCAGTATCTTTCTCGGATGCTGATTGTCCAAAGCTTACGCCATCCTTTAGCAATTCAGGCTCAAACAATGAAAATGGTTTGTTTACGAGATCTTTCAGTGTCTTATCGGCTACGAACGAGATCTTGCGGTGGGATGCAATCACGATTTTGTCTCCCGTGTTCACATCCACGCTTTCCCGGCTTTCCACTTCCACGACTTTGAAAGTGCCGAAATCCCTTATTTTCAGCAAGCCTTCTTCACACATCTTGGAGGCCATGGTGTCGAGCAACTCGCGAAGGAACAATTCCGCCTCTTTTTTACTCTGTCCAGTTTTTGTAGCAAACAGATCTACAATGTCTGCAAAGCTAAGTTTAGTGTTCATTGTCTTTCGAATTTAGAAGATCTTTCACATTCTGGCTCGGCCGATAGACTGCGGAGATTTTGGGCGGAATCAGGAAGCGCTGTTTTGTAACGGGATTCACAGAGATTCGTTCCATTTTCTTTTTGGTTTCAAACAGACCAAATCCTTGAAAGCTGACAGAGTTACCCTCCGCAAGCCTTTCGTTCATCACGGTAGTGAAAGCCTCCAGCAGCTCAGACGTTTTGGCTTGGGTTTGCCCAAGCCGTTTTGCCAATTCAGCAACAAGTTCTTTGTGTGTCATACGAAGCAAGGGGATTAAACAATTACAAAACCTATATCAGAGTTCTATTTTTCCATACAGATCAAAAGGTTGGGCTTCGGTGATCCTCACCTGATATAATTTACCGATTTCAAGTTCCTTTTCTTTTGAGATCAACACTTCCGGATCCACCTCGGGCGAATCAAACTGCGTCCGCCCTACGTAATAGTCGTCGTCTTCCCTATCGATAACCACTCGCAATAGCGAACCTGTTTTTTGCTGGCTGACTTCGGCAGCGATCGATTCCTGTAGCGACATCAGTTCGTCCATCCGTTGCTGTTTCGTGGCTTCGGGAACGTCGTCGGGATAATTGTCGTAAGCAAAAGTGCCGTCTTCGTGCGAATAGGGAAATGCTCCCATCCGTTCGAAACGTATGTCCTTGACAAACTGCATCAGTTCTTCAAAGTCTTGGTCCGTTTCGCCGGGATGCCCCACCAACAGCGTGGTGCGTAGATGGATGCCTGGCACTTCTTCCCTGATCCGATGGAGCAAGTCGTAGATTTCCTGCTTGGTAATGTTCCGCCTCATTTTCGTCAGCATGGGGTCGCTGATATGCTGTAAGGCCATATCCAAGTATTTACACACATTGTCCCGCTCGCGAATGACACGCAGGATGTCGTATGGGAAGCGCGACGGATAGGCATAATGCAACCGTATCCACTCCACGCCCGGCACATCGGAGATGGCCTCGATCAGTTCGGCAAGCATCATTTTCTTGTACAGGTCTATGCCATAATAGGATAGATCTTGCGCAATCACTTGGAATTCCTTCGTCCCTTGGGCAACCAAAGCCTTTACCTCGGCCACGATGTCCTCTAATTTTCGAGAATGGTGCTTGCCAGTCATGATCGGAATCGAGCAATACGAGCAAGCGCGGTTGCAACCTTCCGATATTTTCAGGTAAGCATAATGCTTCGGGGTGGTTATGCTCCGTTCAAGGGCTACGTCTTGCTTGTAGGATTTGCCCAGATCCGTCATCAGGTCTTTCCAGTCGAATTTGCCATAGAACTTGTCCACCTCCGGGATTTCCTCGGCCAATTCCTTGCGGTACCTTTCCGAGAGGCATCCCATCACGAAGATTTTGCTGTGCCGACGGCGTTTTTTGCCGTCCACAAAGCCAAGGATCATGTTCACCGACTCTTCTTTTGCGTCGCCGATAAATCCGCAGGTATTGATTACTACAATTTCTCCTTCAGACTTCTGAGGATCGTGCTTGACCGTGTAACCGTTGGACAGCAGCTGTTTCATCAGATGTTCCGAATCAACAAGATTCTTGGAGCATCCGAGCGTTATCACATCTATTCTATTCTTAACCAAAGTAGATCGTTTTTATTATTATGAAATGAAAAATAAGCTTGCCTGAAACCGCCTCCCAACATACCACTGTGGAGGATCAGATTTCTTATTTTGTTTCAAGCAAAGCCATTGAGTTTTTCCATCCGGCCTGCAATGGCCAGGATGTGGACGGGCGCGATAAACGAGCCTCGCCGGGGATGCTATTCGCCGAACAGGGAATCGACAAATTCCTTCCTGCGGAATGTCTGCAAGTCGTTGATGCCTTCGCCCAAGCCGATGTATTTGACCGGGATTTTGAACTGATCGGAGATGCCAATCACGACTCCACCCTTAGCAGTGCCATCGAGCTTGGTGATTGCCAAAGCAGTGA
>MKRS01000401.1 GCA_001897035.1 Bacteroidales bacterium 45-6 | reverse complement strand
ACCGATAAAAACCTTTGGACGCGCTATCAGATCCACATCGCGGAATATTCCACCCAAACGCCAAATATCCTGATCTTCCATATAGCTGCCGTCGCAATATTTATACACTTCCACCGCCAGTTTATTTTCTCCTTTATGAATGTAGCGCGTAATATCAAACTCGGCTGGCGACATGGAGTTTTCACTATAACCCACTTTCTGTCCGTTGACCCAAACATACATGGCTGATTGTACACCACCAAAGTTCAGAAACACCTGTTTGCTACTCCAATTTTCGGGAATTGTAAAGCTTGTGAGGTAGCTGCCTACCGGATTCCGCTCTTTGTAAGTAGTGAAACTCTTATCTGGCTCGCCCATTACCCGGGGAATATCTCTTTTGAACGGATATGCCACATTGGTGTAAATGGGTGTTCCAAATCCCTGAAGCTCCCAATTGCCGGGCACCAGAATATTGTCCCACTTGTCGGCAGAAAAACCTGCGGTATAAAACTCCTGCGGCCGCGCTTGCGGATTAGCCGACCAGTGGAATTTCCAGAGTCCATTGAGCGACTGAATGGTTGAATTATTACGTTTCTCTTCCGCCAAAAACGTGTAGGCATGAGGCTTTTCTTTGTTGATGCCATTCACGGCCGGATTTTCCCAATCGTTTACCGTTTGAGCTTCAACTTTGAAAAGTGACAATAATACTGTGAGGATAATTAAATATAGTTTCATAACATTTTTTTATCGAATCACTTTACTGGTATAAATTTATACAGGAGCACTCCGTGGGCAGGTATCTTCATCGAAAGAGAATTTTTACCAATAGCGATTGTGCTTACATTTTTTTGTCTCCAAAGATCCCTGACGGTTTTAGTCCCGGTTAATCCCAGTTTTTCAAAATCTTTATATTTTATATCCACGGGTTCTAATCCGAAATTACAAAACCCTACTGCACGACTTCCATCTTCGAGTTCCTTTACATAAATGCACAACTCTCCAACGATTTGTAAACAGCTTGCCTGTTTTCCCAACGGATCCTGATTTACATCAATTACTTCATCGTTTGTCAACAGATTATAAGTAAAGTTGTCGAGTTTTTCCATATCACAACCAATCAGAAGTGGTGCAGAAAACAGACTCCAAAGACTGATATGCAGGTATTGTTCATCCGGTTTAAGCATACTTTTATGTGGATTTCCCCAACCGACAGTACCTACCACCAGCATATCCGGGTCGTTCCAGTTGCCCGGTTTGGCCCATGCCGCAGACCTATCCTGATCCAGTACAATATTTTTTACGCTTGCCCATGTATCCGTTATATCCTGGGTTGGGTATTTATTTCATTTCCGCCATTATAGGATATAGAAGAAATTTTGTTTGCGTTATTTCCCGGCAAGCCATTGATCACATTTCCATAACTGCACCAATCGTATTTCAGGTAGTCGAAACCCCATTTGGCATAACTTTCTGCATCCTGCTTTTCGTAACCGTAACTACCGGCGCAACCACCACATGTCCAGGGGCCAGGGCTTGAGTAAAGACCGATTTTCAACCCAAGTTTATGAACATAATCTGCCAATGATTTCATATCGCCGAACCTGACATTCGGAATAATATATCCTTCCTCGTCACGAAATTTGCCGCGTAATGTGGAATCTTTGGAATCGCGGTGATTCTCCCAGAAGTCATCGACATTTACGTAAGTCCAACCATGATTTATCAATCCGCTTTTTACAAGTGCATTAGCTGCCCGTTTTACTTTATCGGCAGACACTTCGTTGGCAAAGCAATTCCAGCTGTTCCAGCCCATCGGCGGAGTAAGCGAAATACGGTCACCACAAACAATACGGAATTCTCTTTTGGCTACGCCTTTTGAGTTTTGGGCAGAAAGCGCAACAGAATAAGTACCCGCTTGAGATAGTTTACCTATAATGAGACCTGTTTTAGAATTAATTTTCAACCCCTTGGGAAGCCCTTTAGCTGTAAATTTCATTGGACGAATTCCGGTGGCAGTCACCAGGAATTGAAATGGAGATCCCGGACGCACTCCAAAGACTTTTGCACCTGTAATTTTGGGTTTATCCGAAGCTTTAGGAGTAAGAATATACGGTTCGGTTGGAACAGGACTATAGGTTTTCAAGGAATTTGCCCCTCTGGTCTCAAATTTTGTATCCACCCAATCCACATGGTCAAAATTATTTCCGTTTCCACCATCCGTTACTACCAACTCAAGTTTTTTCACCCCGTCAAGGTTAACATTGCAAGGTTTGGCAGCATCACCAAACTTCATAAGTCCGCTTGTCCAGATTTTTTTACCATCAGCATACAATTCAAACTCGGCGGCAGGATCGTTTCCATTAACCTCGTCATCAATGCCGGTCAAAGCCGAGAAGGATTTCACCTTGCCTTCCAGCAGTACGATTAGCGAACTCACAGAGTGCGACCCCACCCCACGTTCAAAAGTTTTGCCGGCAATAGTTAGTCTCTTGCCGTCAACTGACCTGTTTACGCCGGGTGAACCATAGCCTTGCGTAACATTACTTAAATTCAACTGATCGAGCCATACCGTTTGAGCCAAAAGAGCATCTCCAGCCAACATCTTAATTGCGAGAAAGCATGCAATCAGAACTGTTTTAGTGATTATTTTATTCATAAATAAAGAGTAATTCGGCCTGTTCCGTATTGCCGTATGGTCGTGCAATATTGTCGCGCTTGAATTCTTGTTCGGATTATAGGTTTAATAAACATGATTTTTCTGATTATTAATTCAGCGGTGTAAGGGATGCAACAAATCCACCCCTGCGAAGCAACTTCACATCAACTG
>MKRS01000400.1 GCA_001897035.1 Bacteroidales bacterium 45-6 | reverse complement strand
TCGGGCATGTTGATACCATTGGGGCGGCTGATGCGGTGATATACGATGCGCCATTCGTCTTTGCCCGGAAGTTGAAGCACGGAGTTGTGTCCGGTTCCATAAATCCCTTTGGATTCGTCTTTTTGGATCACGATATTGTTATTAGGAATAGTGATTGGCCCCACAGGAGAATCTGAATATCCATATCTTACACGGTAGTTCGGACTGCGGGTGTCGTCTTCCGACCACATGAAATAATATTTCCCCTGACGGTAGAATACGTAGATCCCTTCACGGAAAGTGTTGTCGAGCGCAATCACCTTCACCGTGCTTTTATTTACGGAAACCATGTCTTTGTTGAGTTCAGCGGCAGCCATGTAGCCATTTCCCCAATAGAGGTAAGTTTTCCCCGTTTTTGGATCGGCAAACACATCCGGATCAATTTCCTGACCGTTTTTCACCCCTTCGGGTTTGAAGTCGATAAGCGGTTTGCCCGAATCGGTGAATGGCCCGGCGGGATCATCGGCAACGGCCACGCCTATTTTCTGCGCTCCGCAGAAATAGTAATAATACTTGTATTTCCCTTTCGCTTTTTTCTCGATGATGCAAGGTGCCCAAGCGTTGCGGTTGGCCCAGGTGAGGTCTTTCTTGAGGTCGAGGATCACCCCTTCGTCCTTCCAGTCTTTGAGGTTGTCGGACGAAAATGTTTTGAAATAATAGCCGCCCCAACCGTCGAATCCGTCGCTGGTGGGATAGATGTAATATTTTTTTGTTTTTTCGGAATAAAGCGCCTCCGGATCAGCGTAGTAGCCTTCGAGAGCAGGGTTGTTGTCGGTTGGCAATTTGATGCCTGCAGGCAAGCCCCACTTGTCGGTGAGAGTTTTCAACTCACGTCTTGTGACCGGGATGATGGTTCCGTGGCGGGGATGGAAATCCATCGAAATTTGCTGGTCCACTGCTTTAAACACGTCCAAGTCCTTGCTTTCGCAAAACTGGTATTTCCCTTTCATATACATGTCGTACATCAGGATGTACGAATCGCTGTTGTTCAGTTTGAAGACACCTGAGCCTTCTACAGCTTCATGTGTCTGTTGCTTGTATCCCGGTTGTTCGATCCATTTTCCGGATGTAAGCGAATCGGTGAGGGCGAGCCGGATGCCGTTGCCGTGTCCTTCGGTTTTATAGAAAAGGTGGAAGATGCCGTTCTTGTTGATAATGTCGCCGTCGATGCACGATTTTCCGCTCTTGGGAAGAAACAATGGCTTGGGAGTCCCTTCCAAGTCGGTGAAATCCTTGTTGGCGTAAGCGTAATAGATGATGTCGGGGCCGTTGCCATGTTGCATCGACCAATATATCATGTATTTGCCTACGGATGGGTCAAAAATGGTTTGCGGCGCCCACACCCGTTTTAGGTTTTCTTGGTTTGGGTATTTTGTCTGGATGTTGATGATCGAAGACGACCAGTTGAGTAAGTCTGTCGATTTGAGCAACACCATGGCTCGGTTGGAATCCCAACCCTTGCTGGAAGTCATGTCCGTAGCCACCATGTAGAACGTTTTGCCGTCTTCGGCCCGTAGAATGTGCGGGTCGCGCACGCCTCCGGTGGAACTGATAAGCTTCGAATCAATCACAGGGTTATTGGCATTCAGGGCTTTGTAGTTGTATCCGTCTGTACTGATGGCGAAACAGATGGCTTCGTCTTTTACATCGTTTCCCTTGAAGTAGGCAAAAAGATAGCCTGCAAAATCTTTTTCGGCTGGTCCAAACTTGTAGCCCTGAGAGAATCCCAAAAATGGGAGCATGGAAAAAAGGAGCGTAACAATTGTTGTTGTTTTTCTCATTGATTTTCTTTTTGATAAATAGATAATAAGCTTTTCAAACCCCAAATATAGTCATTTTAAATCTATTCCATGTTAAGAAAACGAGCATAAAGCGTGTGTTTTTCGGTCAAAATGTGATAACTAATTACCCGAAACTTCTGCGTGAAAATATTTTAGCCACGGAGTAAATAAAGTTGCCCGGAGCAAATGAGAAAAACTCCGGACAGCCTCTTTACTCCCTGGCAAAGAAAGGTCCTGATCCGCTCCGGATCAGTTAATCCAATTTTCCATATCTTCTTCCACGGTGGAAATACCTCCTATTCCGAAATTCTCCACCAGCACGTTGACGACATTGGGAGAAAGAAAAGCGGGCAGGGTGGGACCGAGGTGAATGTTTTTCACACCGAGGTGAAGCAGGGCGAGCAGCACAATCACGGCTTTCTGCTCGTACCAAGCGATGTTATAGACAATCGGCAAGTCGTTCACGCTTTCCAGTCCGAAAGCATCTTTGAGTGCCAAGGCGATTTTCACCAACGAGAAGCTGTCGTTGCATTGGCCAGCATCGAGTACACGGGGAATACCGCCAATGTCTCCCAATGGCAATTTGTTGTAGCGGTATTTTGCGCATCCAGCGGTCAGGATCACGTTGTCTTTGGGCAACGCAGTGGCAAATTCGGTGTAATAAGACCGGGATTTCATCCTGCCGTCGCAACCCGCCATCACCACAAACTTGCGGATAGCTCCCGACTTCACGGCTTCAATCACCTTGTCGGCCAAGGCGATCACTTGATTGTGAGCGAATCCGCCGACAATCTCCCCGGTTTCAATCTCTTGGGGTGCGGCACAGCGTTTGGCATGTTCGATCAGTTCCGAGAAATCTTTGGGCTGGCCGTCCTTGCGTGCCGGAATGTGCTTTGCACCATTAAGCCCTGACGAACCAGTCGTGTAGATCTTGCTGGCATAAGAGGCGTTCTTTGCTGGCGGAACGATGCAGTTGGTAGTGAACAGGATCACACCGTTGAAGCTTTCGAATTCCTCTTTCTGCTGCCACCAAGCATTGCCGTAGTTGCCAACAAAGTGGCTGTATTTCTTGAACTTGGGATAATAATGCGCCGGAAGCATTTCACTGTGCGTATATACATCCACACCGGAGCCTTCAGTTTGGTCGAGCAATTCTTCCAAATCTTTGAGGTCGTGGCCACTTACGAGGATTCCCGGACGTGTACCCACACCGATGTTCACCTTCGTGATTTCGGGGTTTCCGAACGAGGTGGTGTTGGCCTGGTCCAGCAAAGCCATCGCTTTCACGCCGCCTTCGCCCACTGTCAGCACCAGAGATACAAGTTCTCCGACGGTGATGTCGGTTCGGGAAACTTCGGCCAAGGTGTCTTCCAGCAAGTGGTACAGTTCTTGGTCTTCGTATCCGAGGTTGGCGGCATGTTCGATGTAAGCAGCCATTCCTTTCACACCATAGACAGCCAATTGTTTCAACGAGCGGATGTCTTCGTCTGGTTCAGTGAGGATGCCCAAGGATGGGGCAATCGCTTCAAAATCTTCGTAATTGGCCTTGAATGCCACTTCGCTCAATTCCGGCAAGACGATTCCCCGGCTTTGTGCAGTTTTAAGCAAATCGTCTTTCACCAGAAACGCTTTTTCGATTTTCCCCTTGATGGCTTCGTCGTCAAAATTTGCATTGGTGATGGTGGCAAATAGCGCATCCACCATTTGACGGCTGGCCACAAGGCTGGCTTCCCCCTTGGTGCGCAGCGAACGGTTGATGATGGCTTCGCCGCGGGTGGCGTGCATCAGCAAGTCCATCAGGGCGGCCGTCACAGGCTCTTTCCCGCATACTCCTTTGATTGTGCAGCCTTCTCCTTTGGCCGCTTCCTGACATTGATAGCAAAACATGGTCATTGTTGTTTATTTTACCTCTTCCCGCACCCTCCAAAAGGGTGGCTTGCGCATCTGGGTGAAGGTGTTTGGTTTATAATTGAATCACTGAATCACTGAGCATTGATTTTCTCATTGGCACATTGACTTATTTGCACATTGATAAGACAAAGGTAGGGTGGGAGGGTACATCGCAAATGTATCAAATGTTACACTTTTGGTAATTAATTCCGAATTTAGGAAATGGCATATTTAGAATTATCCTGTATATTTGCTCCAAATCAATAAGACGATGGATTATTCACTCTTATCCCGAATACCCCTTTTTCGGGGAATTCCTGTGGCAGAAATAGAGCACATTTTTGAGAATGCACCTTCTTTCGAGAAAATGTATAAGAAAGGGGCTGTTTTGGCTGAGCAAGACGAGGCTTGCAACCGTCTGATTATCCTTCTTTCCGGAAAAGTGCGGGCCGAGATGACCGATCCTTCGGGAAAAGTGGTGAAGGTGGAAGATATTTTGGCACCGAACCCTTTGGCTATCTTGTTTTTGTTTGGGACAAACAGCCGGTTTCCAGTACAAGCCACAGCGGATGAGGATTCTACAGCCTTGGTGATTCCGAAATCATCGGTGCTGGGCATATTGGGCAAGAACGAAGTGTTGCTGAAGAATTATTTGGACATTTCGGCCGACTTTGCGTCCCGTCTCAGCCAAAAACTTTATTTCATGTCTTTCCGGACCATTCGCCAGAAAATTAGTATGTTTTTGCTGGAACTTTCACGCAACCAAGCTTCTTCGACGGTGCAGCTTGGACGCACGAAAAGTTCTCTGGCCGAATATTTTGGAGTTTCCCGGCCTTCGCTCGAACGCGAATTGAGCAACATGCAGCATGACGGCTGGATTGCCATTGACAAGAAAGAGATAGCCATCCTGAAGAAGGAAAGCTTGGTGCAGTTGGTGAGATTTGGGGTGGTGAAATAAAGGATCTACTTTCACTCCTTATTGCGTCAGGTTGAATTTCAGGCTCAGCCCAAAGTTGGTGGTCGTAGTCTTGTAGGAAGAGGCCGACACCAAGGGCTTGTTCATTATTTGATCCAAGTATGCGCCTAACGTCAACGATTTGCTCAAGGTGTAGGCTGCCGACACTTTCAGGCTATTGATGGTTGTGCCGCTGGTGGCTTGGCTATACATATCCTCAATTTTACGGAGCAAGGCGTAGATTGTTTTGTGCGAAAAATCGGCCTTGATGTCCAAGTCGTTGTTTACTCCCTTTGCTTTTGTAGGAATGCCGAGAACCTTGTTGAAATCTGGAATTTTGTGAGACATTCCGATAATCAACTCGTTGCTTAGCGCCTCCACCACCTGGTAGGAAGATGTGCTAAGGGTCACAGTCCGGGCATTGTTGTATTTCATCGAGAAGGTGAGGTTGTTGTTCAAGGTGCCGTCCACACCAATGAGCGGCGTGAATTTTTCCGTCATGGTCACCGACGAAATGTCGTAGGGCGATGACGGGAGATAACTTCCTGTAAGCACACTTTGTATGTATCCCCTGTCGTCGGAAAGTTCTGTCCATCCCGCATAGGAAGAATAGGCACCGACCTGGTAGAGGGACGAGTATCCGTGGCTCAAACGGAGAGACTTGAATTTATCGCGGATCCAAGGAAGGCCGGTCAGCCCGTCGTAGGTCATCTTCCAGTTTGGCAAAAGAGAAGACAGGGAGGGGAATTGGGTCAAGGCCATCTTCTTGGCACTTTTTCCGGAATAGGCTGCCAAAAATGCGGGGATCAGCACATCGGACGAGTTCAAGGAGGCATCTCCAAGCTGGTCCACGTTGTTGTTGCCGGAGGTTAATTGTTTATATTCGTCATTGAGCCGTCCCGCAATCACAGCACGGTTATTGAGAAAGGTTTCGAAGGCTTTCGAATAATATTGATTTTTAGAACCAGCCGACTTCAACGAGGTGGCCAGCGAGATCGTGGTGATAGAATAGCTTCCGCTATACGTTTTGGGCATTCCTGAATACATATATTCCACTTGCGTGTTGCGTGTCAAGCTGCGTTGGGCCTCCAGATCTACTTTTAATCCCTTTACTGGTTCCAACTGAGCCCGTATGTCCATTTTTTCTGTCCGGGTGAGCAACGCCGGATTGATGTCGGTTTGGTCTTTCACCAGCCAGTTGTTGCTTCGGCTACGTTCCACAAAATCTAAGCCGGTTTCCAATCCAAAGGCGTATTTCCATCCGGGTGCGGAGCCGAATTCCGACCTGGCTTGTCCGGTGAAGTCGCCGATGTTTGGCTTGAAGCCCGCAATCGTTGAACCCGATTGCAACGAATAATTGATTGTGAGCGATCTCACCGACATCAGTCCGCGAGAAGCATATTGGGCGATCTTGTAGAAGGTGGTTTCTTCGGGATCGGGGCCTTTCACGATGACAACCTGCAAGCGTACAGTGTCCTTGGTCAATATCTGCAAGGAATTGTTGTCGATCCGTTTAAACTTCACCGGATACACCTTCCCTTGGCTGCGGGTGCTGACTCTTAGGTTTTTCGAGTTCAAGTTGTGGCGCACAGTCACCGTGGTATCCCGCTTCAGGACAATATTGGCCTCGAACTTCCGCTTTTTATCGATGGGGTTTTCCGTTTGCTGTCGCCGTTGTTTTGAATTGTTTTGGAGATTCTCGCGAGGGCGCGTTGTATTTTCGAATTTTTGATTTACCTTTTTCAGGAAAGCCGACTTGTTGTAAAGGGTCAGTAAGTTGAATCTGGAATTGATAGAAAAGGAATTTGAGTTGCTTATGGTGTTTCCCAAATCCAATTGATCTTGTTCGTCGCTGCTTTGGATCGCGCTCGCCCTTGTCCACGAGTAGGTGGCCTCATAGCTGGCGGCAGAGGTAATCCAGTTGACCGCCGGAAAATAAGAAAATGGAATGTTGTAAGTCAATTTTGTATTTTGTTGATAAGCAAGCGGCTTTCCGAAATGGAGGATGCTGCGAATCACCGAATCCTTCCAAGCTTGGTAAGCCACGGGGTTATCTTTTTTGTTGACTTGTGTGTAAGGTTCTTCCACTTGGGCTTTGGTGCTCGACTGGAAATCGAACTTGAGGTTCTTGGTGAAATCCCAAGTGAGATAAGCGTCTCTGTTCCAGTAGAAATCTTGGCTCCATGACAACAGATCGGAGGAATTTGAGCTGCCGGAATAGCCGTCTAAGCTCCTCAATTTCACTTCCTCGTAGTTTCTCTGCAAATAGGAATTGAAAGCAATATTTGTGGGCAAGTAATTGAAGCTGAATTGCTGCATCGACTTCACCAAGGACGATTTGCTTTTGTTGTTTTTGAAAGGCGACCACGACTTGGCTATCGGCGAATAAGAATACGAGAGGCTCATTTTCATGTTTTGCCGTGAGTCGTAGGCGGTTGTGGGGTTCATGTTCCTCGTCTCGTTGGACGAATAGCTGAACGAGAAGTTGGCCGGGTCGTAAGGCATCGGCATTTTACTCTTGATGTTGAATTTCACATTGTTGAATGCCAGCCCTTTGGTGATGGTTTGCGTGCGATTCATATCGCGCAGTGAGTCTTTTTGCGGCTTGCCCAATAGCGTGCTCAATGCCTCTTTCAGGGTGACGTCCGAATCATAGACGTTGTATTTCGGCGTAGTCGCTTCTTTCGAATAATTATAATAGAACGGGGCCGACAACTTGAGCTTTTCGGGTAGGAACCGCCCCAATTCGAGGTTTGTGGATATGTTGAAATTTTCATAGGTGTCGTTCCGTCGGCTTTGCAGTCCTTGATCCAACGCTCCAAACCCGTCGGTCTCTTTTCGTCCCGAAATATTGATAGTGCCGAGGTCGGACAAGGCGATGTTCAGGTTGGCTTTGGCCGCCCAGCCTCCGTCGTCGTTGAAATCGTCCAGGCGCAATTCGTTCACCCATATTTCCCCTGAGCGTTGCGATGTTGATTTGTTGCGGACGCCAATCATCATCACTTTGATCTCTCCCAATGACGGATTGCCGACTACGCTTACCTTGTTGTTGGGCTTGTCGGGGTCATATTCGTAGTAGAGGTTCGAATAGGATATGTTTTCCTTGCCAGTGTTCATCGCCTTGTTTCGGTTCAGCTTGATGTTTTTCAGCAATTCGAGAGGAAAATCGAACATGTTATCTTGTGGCCACACGATATTTCTGTCCGAAGAATTGTTGTTGCTGTATTTTCCGGCGGGGGTTATCGTCAATGGAATTTCGTATTCGTAATAGTTGTTGCGGTAGTCTGTCCCAAAGCGGATAAATACAGACATATCTCCCTTGCTGAGAGTTGGTCCGTCCACCAGTTCTTCGGCGTGAGCATACATCTGCAGACGTTTGTATTTTCGCAAATCGTAGTTGACCGTTTTGTAGGCTGCCCGCGAATCTTTAGGGTCAAGGGCATTCACCTTCAACGACATGGCCTGCTCGTTTTGCTCGATCACTTGCGACTGGCTGGCATCCGTGGAGCGGGTGATTCCGGGGGGCAATACATAGTTTACGGGTGTCCGGTCGCCGTTTTCTTCGATGTTCACGGCATTGATGTCTATTGTTCCGGTTCCGGTGACACCTCCCGAGGAAATCAGCGAGTTTTTGTATTCCCTCCATTCGTTCTTGACCAGTTCCAAGGTGGCAAAGCGCAGGAAAGTCGTTTTGGAGAAGTTGGTCATAAACATGCGGATAAAACGGATCGAGTTGAATCCGTCGATGTTTCCGACTGCCGGTTTTTGATAGTCCGTAATTGGAATTTTGAACTGGTACCAAGTCACATCTTCTTGCTTGCCGTTCGGCAAATTCACCCTCACCGTGCGTGAATCGGCGATGAAATTGCTGCCGACTTGCATCTTGTTTGGTCGCAGCTCCACTTTGTATTGATAGTACGATTCGGTTTCATTGAGCGTGTTGTCATTATTGATGTCTTCCACATCTGGCGTGCTTTTGGCCGCCGTGGAATACGATTCGGGCGAGTCTTCGTCGCTCACCGAGTTTCCTTCCGTGCCGTTGTAGTATTTGTAGCGGTCGAGGATGCTTAGCTGTTCCTGGTCGTAATCCGAACCCCGGTAGAAATGGTACTTGTCTCCCGCCGGATCGTTCAGCGGGGAAAACGGATCGCTCTCCAT
>MKRS01000399.1 GCA_001897035.1 Bacteroidales bacterium 45-6 | reverse complement strand
TTGCGATATTTTCTGCTCTGTAATCTGTGCATATACCTGAGTCGTATTGATGTTTGCATGTCCCATCATTTTAGCTACGCTCTCTATCGAAACACCTGCCGAAAGTAATAATGTCCCGAAACTGTGGCGGCTTTGATGGTAGGAGAGATTCTCTTTCAGATTGATTAATGTACCTATCTGATTGATCTCATACCAGATCTTATCACGAACAGGTAACGGAAACACGGGACTACTTTCATCTGTGTTATTGTATAACATAAGAATTTGCTCTGCTATCGGATGCAGGGGTATAAATGCCTCTACATTGGTCTTTACCCTGCGTTTTCGGATATAGAGCCTGCCTTCTGCCGTTTTACCTATATGGTGCGGATACAATCCGTATATATCGACATAAGCCAATCCTGTCAATGTCGAGAAGATAAAAGCTCTGCGCACCAGTTCCAAACGCTCTTCGGGCATCGGTGTTTCCAGCAATCGCTGTAAATCATCTTTACCGATGTATTTGTGTTTAGGTGGTTCTTTCTTTTCGTACCTCACGTCTTCTAGCGGATTACTTCTTAATACTTCCTGATCAATAGCGATGTATATAAGCCTGTTCAGCCATGTGATACATTTATTGATATAACCGGCTCTGCGTTCTCCTACGGTTTTCAAATAAAGTTTGAACGATTCGCCGAACTCTTCGGTAATATCAGAGAAGGCAATATCCTTCATCCCTCTGGAGCATAGGAACTCTTTCAGGTTCCGTTGTGATATTCCCGATTGGCGGTAGCTTGTCGTGGAGTTTATTTCGATGGAGCGAAGCCGCAGACGTTCACGTTCCACTTCTCCTGCCTGTAAGAGCATGGTCGGGATAGAGTTAACCCCAATGATGGTGGTTTTTAATAGTTCCGCACTGATAACTCCCTGTTCTCTCAATATATGATTGTAGGTGTTCTCTATACGGTTACGATAGCTTATAAGCTTATTATTCTTTCTTTCTATTTTAATGGTTCCTTTCTTGGTATTCCAATCTTCAGGACTACAATAGATACCTGTGGTTATGACTGTTTGTTTGCCGTCTATACTGATCCGGCACAGAATAGCTGTTGTGCCATCCGCCTTAATTTTGTTTTTATTGATGTAAAACAATATTTTGAATGTTGATCGCATAATTATATTTTTTTGAATGATTTTGTTTTGATACTTAAGTAAAAAAGTATTTAATGATGTGCTTTAAACAGAGCTATCAATAAATAAAATCCTTAACCGGTAATAAAAAGAGCGACCTTGACCTTACAGGACTAATTGTAAATCTCTGGTTGCTTCAATAAATTTATCTATATCCTCGAAAAGCTTTTTAGGAGTAACACGGGCATAGACCTGAGTCGTTTTGATGTTGCTGTGCCCGAGCATTCTACTGATGGTTTCTATCGGGACTCCCTCTTCGAGCGTAATTAAACTGGCAAAGCTGTGTCTTCCTGAATGATAGGAGATTGGCTGCTTTATATCTGCCAT
>MKRS01000398.1 GCA_001897035.1 Bacteroidales bacterium 45-6 | reverse complement strand
CTGTTGTGGAATGTACGGTATGCTATCTTAACATACCGATGGCTTGACGCACACCAGTCAGACTTGGAAAAATGGCAGTACGCCGTGGCTCATTTCGACGCTTTGGCTTCGCTGGCCACCTACGCCTTCAATCATCCAGACTTTGTGTATCCGCAGCCCGAAGACAGGTTCGTGTTCGAGGGGGAAGCATTGGGACATCCTCTGATCAAAGCCTCGGCGTCGGTGAAAAATGGGGCGTATATCCCTCAGGAAGGCTATTTCTTGGTCGTGACTGGCGCAAATATGGCGGGAAAAAGCACATTCCTCCGCACCATAGGCGTCAATCATGTGCTGGCGTGCATCGGCAGCGTGGTTTGCGCCGAGTCGCTCCGTTTCTATCCAGGACATTTGGTGACCAACTTGCGGACATCCGACTCGTTGAACGATAACGAATCGTATTTCTTTGCCGAATTGAAACGGCTGAAAATGATTATCGACAGGTTGCAAGCCGGCGAAAAGCTATTCATCATGCTGGATGAGATCCTGAAAGGAACCAACTCGGAGGACAAGCGCAAAGGATCCATGGCCTTGATGCGTCAGTTGATTGCACTTGGCAGCAACGGGATCATCGCCACGCACGACCTGGAATTGGGTAAGCTGGAGCAAGAATTTCCCGGACTTATGAAGAATTATTGCTTCGAAGCCGAAATAAAGGACGACCGGCTGTCGTTTTCATACAGGATCAGGGAAGGAATCGCCCAAAACATGAATGCTTCGTTTCTGATGAAGCAAATGGGCATTACCGGGCTATAGGCATATAAAGAATGTGAACAAGTTATTCAGTAATTTCATCATTCATCATCCATCATTTATCATTTCAAAAATGGTATATTCAGAACACAAGATCAATGAATCTCAAAAGCGGGGAAGCATCGAGGTGGTTTGCGGCTCCATGTTTTCAGGCAAGACGGAAGAACTTCTCCGGCGGCTCAAGCGCGCCAAAATTGCCAAACAAAAAGTTGAAATCTACAAGCCGGCCATCGACACCCGCTATTCCGAAGTCGAGGTAGTGTCGCACGACAAAAATTCGATTGTGTGCACCCCCGTGGAGCATTCCAGCAATATCCTGCTTCTGTCGTCGAACGTGGAAGTAATCGGAATTGACGAAGCTCAATTCTTTGATGCCGGATTGCCGGAAGTGTGCCAGCAATTGGCCGACCAAGGCATACGTGTCATCATCGCAGGCCTCGACATGGACTTTAAGCGAAAACCGTTTGGCCCCATGCCCCAGTTGTGCGCCATTGCCGACGACGTCACCAAGGTTCATGCCGTTTGTGTGAAGTGTGGTGCACTTGCCAATTATTCCTATCGCTTGGTGGCTAACGAAAAACAAGTGATGCTTGGCGAAACCAGTGAGTACCAACCCCTTTGCCGCAGATGCTACAACCAGGCTTTGGGTAAATAAGTTTTTGATAACCCTTTGGGGAATAACGACTATAAACTTACTATTTGTGAAAG
>MKRS01000397.1 GCA_001897035.1 Bacteroidales bacterium 45-6 | reverse complement strand
GCATACGCTGGCTTACCTGTATGATAAGTATCATATCGTGGCATCCTGCAATTGCAAAGACCAGATAGGTACCGACGGCTATACCCTTTGGGGCGGCTACTGGAACCAGGCATATTATCCCAGCCGTCTGAATGCCTATATGCCAGCGCAGACCACAGCGATGCAGATAGGAGTGCCTGTTTTCCGCATGCTGGGCAGCGACCCCATCTATCAATATGAAAGCGGCATAGGCACCGGCATGTCTCACGTTATTACCCTGGAACCTGTGTATGAAAAAGGAGGTGGCGATAAAAGCTGGGTGGAATGGTTCTTACGGTCATTATCTGAGGAGCCCTGCTTAAGCTTTGCTTATGCACAGGCCGGGCAGGAAAACAGCTTTACGTGGAAAGCTATCAAACCCGGTTTAGAAATGCAGGTAACCATAATTGATTCATTGCGTCGCGCAGGAAAAGTTACGGTGGAAACCCTGGCGGAAAGCGGAACATGGTTTAGAGACAAATTCCCGGTAACGCCACCAACGGCTGTAACGGCAATGCATGATTACAGGAATGAAGAGCACAAAACGGTCTGGTACAACAGCAGGTTTTACCGTACCAACCTATATTGGGAAGGTCCCGAATTCAGGTTCCGCGATCTGCATTTGTTTGATGAAGCATACAAATCTGCCTATCTCGATAAAGCGGGCACTTCCACGCAATGCATTTATAAAACGCTTCCTGTGCTTGACGGGTTCTCCTGGAGCACAGAGAAAGACCTGGCCGGCATCCGGATAGTGCAATTCGACAAAAGCGGTAAAGCTGCTGTAGTTAAAAGCGGAGCGCCTGCCGTGAAAGCATTGCCCGGGAACCGCCTGGAAGTGGAATGGAAAGATCTGCGGGGCAATACATTTCGTTTTACCTTTTCTGAAGATCATTTTGATATCAGTTGCCGGCCCGTTTCCAAAGGTTTTAAATGGGCACTGGAATTGCATACTGCGCCAGGCGTCGTATTGCCGTTCAGAACAATTGGTCAGCAACAAATTGAGGCCACCGCTGATAATTTCAGCTATAGCCTGTATTGCACAAAAGGGCATATTGAAAAAGGCCCGCAGGACAAGCAATATGTTTTCAGACTATACCCGGACAATGACATACTGAGGATAGCCTGTACTAATGGAAGATGAGGTGGGATATTTGCCTCTCTGCTTCGATAAGTCTTCGGGCATTATTTGTTTTTTTGTAGTGTATTTCAGCCCGGGATGCATACGATTGCATAGTTTTTAAGAAAGGCAATCGGGAATTTATGTATTTTTAACTGTGGGATTGATGAAGAGAATATCATTGATCTGTTAAGTAATTATTATCAAAACCTGCTGCGTGAATAGCAAGGAAGCAATAGATGAACGCTATCTTCTTGGTCAACTGGCTGACGGAGACCTTGCTGCATTTCGCCTGTTGTATGACAATTACCATAACAAAGTATTCTTTTACATATTACGCTTCACGGGCTCAAGGCAGTTG
>MKRS01000396.1 GCA_001897035.1 Bacteroidales bacterium 45-6 | reverse complement strand
ATTCCACCCAATGGCGTTTGAGCAAAAACTGGGAATGGTTCGACTTATCTTCCTTAGGGAAAGTTTCGTACATCCAATTCACAATGGAATCGACGGACACCGGAGATTATGGAATGAATACGTCTGCTTATTTCTGTTTGGACAAACTCACTGTTGAAGAAACAGGCACCTCTGGAATAGCCCACTCTACAACAGGAAAGGCTTATCGCTCGGGCAACAAGTTGTATAATCTAAATGCTGGAGACAAGGTCGCAGTCTATAGCCTCAATGGAGCCTTGCAATATCAAGGAACTGCCACTAGCGCTGAAATGGAAATCCCAGTGAATGGCTTCTATCTGATTAAGATACAATCCAAAACAGGAGTTCAAGTTCTAAAATAGGCTGAGGTTCACTCATCTGGGAGGCTATAAGACGAAAGTGGCCTCCCAGTTTTAATATGCTAGCGAGTGAGGAAAAGGAAAAAATAACCTCTCTCACCGGAGTTTCCGAATATCAAGTAATGTAGGCAAAGGTGATTTATGCGGCCTATAATAAATTTACAAAGAATGCAATATCTGCTTTATCAGATATATCCCGCAACGCGGCAGTACTGAGGTCAAACTGATCCAATAATCTATTTGAGGGATTCCAACTCGGAGACCCTGATTCTATATCAAAAAAATGAGAACAAGAAAACTTACATTGTTTTTATGGTGCATTTTACTACTCAATGTATCCATATTCGCGCAACAAAAAGCGCTTGATCCTGCATCTGGGATCTATTACCTGAAAACGGGTGATGGTCATGAAGATTATACCGTTTCGGGAGAGATAACGTTTAAATGTGTAGCTTCGGGTAATATCCCTTCATACCGCGACGCGGGCGTTTGTTTCACGCCTGCCAATGCCGGTGATCTTATACAAATTACTATTGATGATATTGATCTTGATGGAACAACAAACTATTTGTTGCTTTATCAGGGATACGTTAAAACTGGTTATCCGGCACCAACAAGCTGGACTAACAAACTTGGTGTTGCGCAGAAGGGTCAAACCTTTCTGTCGCAATCGGCCGATGGTAAGCTTTCGCTTGCATTGCACAGTGCAAGCGCCAACAGCCAAAAGGGCTGGACAATTAAAGTACGCAGTGTGACACCGGCTGATATGACTTTCGGTTCCTGTAACTCTTCGGTTAGCACTCCGAAAGTGAATCGTGGAGGGCGCAATCAGCTTTTACTTGATATTAATATTGAAACTTTGGGTAGCAATGTTCCGCTGTCGGTTAGGCAGTTTAATTTCAATAGTACTATACCCTTAAACTCACTGCAATCGTTAAAGCTGTATTCTGACAACGGACTGATAGCTGAAGCTACAAATTTTACAGACAGTTTCAGTATTCCGGCTTCAGTAACCCTTAAGAGTGGCAACAATCATTTTAGTTTACGAGCCGACATTATGCCCGATGTGGCGGTAAATACATCATTCCCGGTTAGCCTGGCCTCGGTGGTGGCGGGTGGCGAAA
>MKRS01000395.1 GCA_001897035.1 Bacteroidales bacterium 45-6 | reverse complement strand
TATGCCAGCTCCAATCCCAGGGGTTGGGTCCGGTGGGTCCCTCCGGGTAGGAATACTTGCCGCCCACCCCGGTGCGGAGAAAATCGGGATACCCGTCGTTGTTATAATCCAAGCAGGCCACGTCTCCCTGCACGCTACCATCATAATCGGCAATGGGAGTTTTGAAGGTTCCGTCCTGTTTGTTTATGTAAACCAAGGTAATATCTGTCGGCTGCGGGGTAAGCGCATCCGAATTAGGCGCACCGTCCACAAATTGTCCGTTTACAATCAAGTCCAAGTAGCCGTCTTTATCGACATCCCCCCAAGTGGCAGTGCCTCCGTAAATAGGAGTAAGCGGATCAGTGCCATTCACTGGGTTAGCCACCAATTCAAACCCCTTGCCTTTCAAATTTTTATAAAGATAGCTCTGTATTCCGCTTTCATTTTTTCCTTGGATATAGAAATCAGTCCATCCGTCGTTGTTGTAATCGCCTGCGGCAGCATACCGGTTGGCGTTGTTTCCGCCGCCATTGTTCATATTGGCAAAGCCAACACCGTCCGTGACTTGAGAAAATTCATAATTCTGAGCTGCACCCAAGTTACGGTACAAAAACGTCAAATAACCTATATCATCTTTCCCTGTCAGGATCACATCTAAGTTGCCGTCGTTATCGTAATCGATCCAAGTGATGGATGCCGCATCCAATTGGGGAAATGGGGTTGTAATTTTAGTGAATGTTCCGTCCCCATTGTTTTTATAAAGTATCGTTGTCTTCACCCAAGAATTGGATACTCCGGCCACGATCAAATCGAGGTAGCCGTCGTTGTTGTAATCTCCCCAAGACGCTCCGTTTTCAAAGGCGAAAGTAAAGTCTTCCATGGTAGGATTATTTGATCCATCAACACCATGCACGGGAGACACATTTTCCACAAAATTGGAGGTTTTGGCCACCTGTGAAAAGAGACTACCAGTACCGAGTATTGTCGCTGCAAGCAGTGCGGTTCGCAAAAAGTAATTAGTTTTCATAATAATTAAATTAGCATTAAACATATATAAACTTCATGACACGTGATGAAGTCGTGGTTTTCACTTTAACGAGGTAAGTTCCGGAGGAAAGGCTCGACAAGCTGATTTGCTTGGACAGGCCAGCATCGGCATAAAAATTCTTGCTTATCAAGTTCTGTCCGGATATATTGATGATCGTTGCCGAGAGGATTGCATCTTCCGACGAAAGGCTAAGGTATTTGCCCGCCTTGTCCACCCGAATCAAAACTGGTGATTGGGCAGCCACGTTGTTAATGCCATTGGTTTTATCTTCCGTTAAGCGGATCACAAATCCGCCCCCCTTGGACATGTTGAATGTGAGTTTAGAAGCAGAAGTGGCGCTCAACGATTGAGCCACATACCGTGTGGGATAATCGCTCGATGTGGCACTATCCCGAAGGATGGTGGCTTTGTAAGTTGTATTGGGGGAAAGAAATGAAAAGTCCACATCAACACTTCTACCTGTCCAGCTGGCCATGCCTCCCACATACCAATCGGTTCCCTTTTGCTTGGCCATTACAATGTAATCACCGAGCTTCGCATCCAAAGGCACCGTCTTGTCCCACACGGTGGGTACCTTGGAAAGGAAATCCAGGATGTCGGGATATTTCGCATACTCCGTGGGAGCATCGCAGAGATAGCCCAGCCATTGGTCGAAGACGATGTACATCGACAATTCGTGTGCACGGGTTCCCTGGCTCGACGGCACGGTGTTGGGCAAATCCACTGGCGTAAACAACCTTTCAGTCTTGTTCCTCATCGAGCCGGGAGTATAATCCTCGGGGCCGGCAAGCGAACGGATAAAGGGAAATTGGACATGGTAATTGGGATTGGACCCTCGTCTCCAAAAATTTTCCTCGTTGCCCAACACGGCTTCAAAATTGAGGATGTTGGGATAAGCACGGTTCAAACCCGTAGGTACCGGACAACCGTGGAATATCCCCACCATTTGGTTATTGGCCAAATCCTGGGCAAGTTTCGCCCCCCATCTCATAGCAAGTTGGTCGTCCCTGTTGAAGAAATCGATCTTTGCCCCGGAGATTCCCAAGCGTTTCATTTTGGCCACCCAATTAGGAGATTCCAATGCGTTTGAAGCCCATGTCCAAACGACGATCTTCACCCCTTTGGTCTTCGCATACGTGCAGAGAGCCGACACATAGCTATCGCTCCAGCCTGCATCGAGGGTCATGTATTTGAGGTTGTTGGCTGCCGCAAAGTCCACATAATATTTGTACAGGTCGAGGCCGAGGTTGGCATTTCCATTGGCCGGGATTCCATTTGCAGGATCGGCACTTCCATCGGCTGTCAGCATGGCCTTGTGCCACCATTCCCATGCCGATTTGCCCGGCTCGATCCACGACACATTACTTAGTTTCTGTGGCTCCGCCAACTTATACACCAGTTCATTGTTGAGCAAATCCTTGTCCTGCGCCGAGACGACGAAAACTCTCCACGGATAATTTCTGGCACCAGCCGAACGGGCCAAGTAGTTGAAGCGAGTGATGGGAGAATGTTGCGAATAAACATTATTGGGTTGGTCAACCGAATCGGGATACTGCGCCCACATCCCTTTCATCGAATTCGACCCGTTTTTCTGGATGTAGAGACCCGGATAATCGTTGTTGTCGGCCTCCGTCAGCACCAATTTGTAGTTGGTGTCGGGAATGCTGAAGAGCACTGGGATAACCGCATACTGCGATTCGCCAAGGTTGTTGATGGAAGAATACACCGTATAGCTTTTTTCCCAATGGTCCAAGGTTGTCGCCTCGGGAAAATACACAAGCGGAGCTTTCGGAAAGTTGTAAACAGCCGCCTCGGTGTTGACGATCACATCTTGCGAGAAACGGGTCACAAAACGATAGGCCATCCCATCGTCATAAACTCGAAATAGAACGGAATAGTTTTGATCGTACACCACTTCAAGCTCGTTGAAATTGTCCGTCAAGGTTTTGTTTTTGCCGAACAGGACTGGAATTTCATTGTTCACCGTCCGAGTGTTCGCAGACTTCACCGTGCCATTCACTCCCGCCGCCATTCCATTGTTAAAAGACATTGAAATGCCGGAAGGCGAAATGAGCTGGGTATCGTTATACGAAATGCTGTATTGGAGGTTGGGGGTAGCCACTACCGTCAATTTCAGCATCCCGTTAGGTGAAACCACATCATACTGCTGTGCAAGCAATGCCTGCAAAGGCAATAGGACGATGGATAGAAGGAAAAGTTTTATGACTTGTCTTATCTGATACATTTTTTCTATGGTTTTTTAGAAGTATAAGATTAAAAATAACACGCAGGCTTTTTAGATAATCATGCTTCCACGGTAATATGCACTAAAATTCTTTCGGAACAAAATTAGGCTAACCAGCATTCAGAACCAAGCACGCCTGCATCAATAAATAGAAATTTGGTCTCATACATGCTGCAACGTTGTAGCAAACCTCAACAAAACGGTTGCACGCTCCTTTTCTCAAAATGCCAAAACATAGATACACCTAAGAATACCAACAAATTACGCACATACGACAAAGAGTGTCAACGATTTCATTTTCAGAGAGAGAATATGGAGACGCATCCCCGAATCTTTTGTAATCGCAAGCCAACCGATCAAATTCGACTTTGTATCCGGTGATGAAAGGCTGGCAAAGCTGTGCATTGGCTGGCACAATGCACAAGCAAACCAAAATGAATGAAGTGATTTTCCCTACTTACTTTTTGAAATTATTGTACGGCTCCAATTCGAGCAAGGCTGCTTCGCCCCCTTTCAGCAAGGATGCCTCAAATTGGGCAGTGATCTCTTTTTCTTCGCCCGGCAGCAAAGTGAAATAACTGTCGCTAATCAATGCCGGGAGAATCCTTTCTTTTGTTTTGGAGTTTCTCAATTGTGCCCAAACGGCAAAGGCAGTTGTTTTGGACGGATTCTTCACTTTCGCTTTCAGCATATAAATGCCGCCTTGTTTCACAACCTTCGTATCTGCCTTCAACTGAACGGGAGCCAGGGTATTCAGTGCCGTGAAATCAGTGCCTCCGTTGCTCCGCCAATAGAAGTTTTCGCTGAGCAATTTTCCGGCATTGTCCTTCAGCTTCAGCTTGATGAAATGCACGTCGCTCAAGCCGCTGCTGTCGGGTGCAGCGCCATACACTTCAAAATTCCACAGCGAATAGCCCCACCAAGTCAAGCGTTCCAAGCCCAACATGCGCACATATCTTGCTTTTTGGTCTTCAAAATCGATACGGATGGCTCCTTCACGGCCATTGTCCACATAGAAGACGGTTTTCCAATTCTTGGCATCGTTCGAAACTTGAATCTTGTATTTCTTGGCTGCCGAATATTCCCAATTCAATCCCACGCCGTTCACGTTCTGTGTTTCACCCAGATCCACGTAGATCCATTCATCGTCGGTGGATACGGCACTCCAACGGGTCGAATTATCGCCGTCGGTCACCGATTCGGGCTTTCCTTGTCCTGTGGATGAAGCAACGACCGTTTTTTTCAAGGCTATGTTTTTCGGGTTTTCATTGAACGGAATCACAAAACATTGCGTGGCCGAATTAGATGCGGAATTGACCGAGGATTTGCCTCCGTATTGCTTCACCTCTTTTCCATCGAGATTATATACGGCGATTTCGGCTGTCAGGCCGGTATAATCTTTCCCCGAAGTGTTCACCACTTTTATTGAATTGCTGAGCGGATTCCACTGGATATGGAGCGGTTCGCAAGCCGACTTCACGCCAAAGTAAGCGCCCGTCAAATCGTAATAATAGTCATAGGTTTGCCAAATCATCGACGGGAATGCCGACTGGCTCATCCAGATCATGATGCCCGAAGCGTCTTCCCATATATGATCGAGCCAGCCTTCGTACATCGCCTTGTTGGTAGCCACATTCAGCAATTGCGACTTGCGGCTGAACTGCTCGATATTGCTTGATTTTCCAAACTGTTCGTTCACCATTTGCTCGTAATAATCGGGTGTGGCGTTGAAAGCCCAGTCTCCGAAATAATGTTTTGCCCAAATTTCGTTCCGGGGCCAAAGTTTATCCTCAGGAATAAACTTCTTCAAACTCTCCACATTGGGGAAAACGGCCGTACCGATTTCGGTGCGCAAACCCCAGCCGCGCGATCCGCCTATGGCTTCGGGATAAGGCGTGAAATACCATTTTGGATTGCGGTTGCCCCAGTAGCCGCTGCCAGTCAAATCGCCTTCGTGTGAGTTGGGCTGATAGTAGCGGTCGTTGCCATCAAAGGTACGGATGTTTTCACGAATCCAGTTGTCAAGGGGCGGTTCGGGCCACCCCTCGTTGTCGCCACACCAAACGGCGATGCAGGGATGATTGCGGAAACGCTTGATTTTTTCTATCGCATTGGCATTGAAACAATGAATGTCCTCGGGCAAAACGGGATTGGAATTGAGCCAAAAATCGTCCCACACCAAAATGCCGTATTTGTCGCAAGCTTCGTAAAACTCCTCGTCGGTGGTCGAGCCAAGCCAGTTGCGGATTATATTGTAATTCATTTCTTTGTGGAGACGAACACGGGTGTCGTATTCTTTTCCTCTAACCCGGAGCATGTATTCCGACATGCCCCAGTTTCCCCCTTTGAGAAACACTTTTTTGCCGTTGATTTTCACATGCAGCACGCCGCCATCGGTGTCATAGGAAAATTGCTTTACGCCGAACCTGATCGTTTTTTCATCCGAAACCACGCCATTCACTTTCAGCGTTAGCTTGCAACTATACAAGTTTGGATCGCCGTAACCGTTGGGCCACCACAATTTGGGATCGTTGATGGTGAGTTGCGAAAAAACGTTTTTGTCGAGCTTCACCTCTTTGACTCGGTTGGGTTCAACGGTCACCTTCTGCGAAAACTGAATGTTTCCCGGTTGAATCTCGCCCACAAATTCTATCAGGGACGATTCAGAAGAAGTGTTGCGTAAGGCAGCCGACACCATCAGGTCGGCTCTGGCATTGGTTGGAAGCTTTGTCCGAATCCATGGATCTTCGATGGAAGCAGTTCCGGTATTTGTCAGGAAAACCTTGTCGGTGATTCCCGAATTTAAGCCCGGAACATAAGGCATCCAATCCCAGCCCCCACTCGACACATAAGTCGGGCTTGCATAATTTGCCATCGGAGGTTCGGGCACGGAAACCAGCACAGCCAATACGTTCTTTTCCGTCTTATTCACCAAACGGGAAATTTCGAAACGACCCTTATCCATAAATCCATCCAGCAATCCGAGATAATTCCCGTTCAGATACACTTTACCACGCCTATTCACCCCTTTGAAATTCAACCAAATACGATCTTTGGTGAAATCATCGGGAACACGGAATTCTGTCCTGTACCAAAAACTACGGTCATATTTAGCTCTATCCACCTGATAGATGTTGTCGCTATAATTGGGATCTTTTTCCACGCCCGCCACCACATACGAATTGAATGCCGTGCCGGGAACAACCGCCGTCACCCAATTTGACGTATTGTAGTTTGGTTTCAGCATACCCACGCTGTCGCCTTTCACTTCCGATTGCGGTTTCAGCTTCCAGATGATTTGTGTGTTGGCATTGTCAAGCGGATACACCAACTGAGCCTCCATCCGAAACACAAAGCAGAGACTAATGAAAAAAAATAACAAACGAAAAGACAAAGTATTCATAGTATTAAATTAGATTTTGAAAATTAGGGCAAAGATAGTTGTCGCCACATCCTCACGCCCAGTCCGGACGAAGCAATAAATAGCCAAAAGTCACATTTAAGCGCATTCCTATCATTGACAGCACATTTTTAAATGGCACAATGCACCCTGATGGTTTTTGTCGAGGCGCAACACCACTTTCAGCTTTTCGGAAGCCGGCGCTTTGTCGCCAAGTCCGAGATAACCAAGCCCGATCACATAATTGCAGTGAATTTGATTCCGCACATTCAAATCTTCGTCCCAAATAGCCAAGTCGGGCAGCGAGACGGCAAAGTAATCGATCCGGCAGTTGTCATGAATGTGGTTCTGCCCATGTTCTATCAGATTTTTGAAGCATTGTTCGGCTTTGCCGGTATCGCCCAGTTCTTTCCAGGCCAAGCCTTGATAAAAGATTTTATCGGGTTGCGAATCGTTGTAGAAAAAAGCCTGTTGGGGTTCAGAGGAGCCGATGGTTCCCTTCAGAAACATTTCAGCCGCTTTGCTTGTTTCGCCTAATCCTTTGTAGGCTAAACCTTTTAGATAATAAATATCATTTTCTTCGATGTTGGGAAGTTTGCCTTCACCCAAATGATGTGGATAGGCATCCGTCTGATTCAACAAATCCAACGCTTCGCTGAACTTGTTTTCTTCTAAAGCCAATTTGGCCAATTCCACGCGGCAAAAAGTGTATTGTCCGGTGATTTTGCCTTCGCCACCTTCCCACGGATGGAATTTTTGGCTGTCTATAAGCTGTTTGGCTTCTTGGTATCTTCCAAGCAAGTTGTGCAATTGAATCCATTCGATACTCAGGTCATCTCGTGAGCGCACCAGATCGGGATATTTTTCCAAGAAAGCCAATCGCTCTTCGTAAGAAACGCCGGTCTTTTTATACAATTGATCGAGTTCCATCAAAATGCGTGCGTCGGCTGGATCCAAGAAAAACGCTTTTTCCAATGCCAGCCTTGCTTTCGGACGGTCGTTTTGTTTGTTGTAGTACGCCAGCGAAAGGTTGCGCCAAACCGTGGGGAAGGTGTCGTTCAATCCGGCTGATTTTTCCCAAACGGCTACCGCTTCGGCATATTGCTGCTTGGCATACCAAAAATTTCCGAGGTAATAAAAAGCCTTTGCCCCTTTGGGATTGGTTTGATTGGCATCCTGAAGGATAAGCACTTCCTCCACTCGATTGGGGAAGCAATAATCCGGAGGGCAAGTCTCCGCTTTTTGATAACGTTCCTTAGCCTGCTCGCTGTTTCCTTGTTTATTGGCAAAATATCCCAGCGCATAATACACCATTGGATAAGGTTGTGGCTGTTCGCCCAGCAAGATTTTCAAAAGTTCCGATGCTTCGTTGTACAAGCCTGCGGATGCAAAATCGAGCGCATATTCGATGTAGTTGTGAACCGAGCCACGCATAATCGACTTCACCTCGTTCAAAACCTCACGTTCTCCCGTCAGCAGGTATTTCTCAAACAGACATCCGATGTTGAAAGCATCCATTTTCAATGAATCTTCTATCCAGCTCAACGCTTCCTGACCATGTCCCAATTTTCGCAAGACGGAGGCTTTCAGTTGGCGGGCTTTGTGGTTGTGCCAATTGCGCAAAAGACCGCTCTCCACAAGCGATAGTGCCTGCCAATAATCCGCTTTGGCGCAATCTATTTGAGCCAGCGAGTAGAATCCGGCATCCTGCCAGGCTGAATTCCAAGTCGCCTTGTAAAAATAGTCATACGCTTCGTCCAATTTCCCTTGCATTTTCAACGACAAACCAAGATTATACAAGGCTTCGCCATCGTAAGGATTCGGATTCCGCTGCGTCAAGGTTTCCACCGCTTTTCTGAAATACATCTCGGCTTGGACAAACTGTCCTTTTCGCATCAAAAGCAAGCCTACGGCATTGTTGCAGCGGCTGTCACCCGGTTCCCGACGCAACGCTTCCTCGTAGTAATCCATCGGATTGTAGGTGGCATGGCGGTATTGCTCCAAGTGCAATCCAGTGAGGAACAGCTGTTCGATGGAATCAATGTCCTTGGGAGCTTTTGCCGCCTTTGCCGGTTCGGGGAGCGGCTTTTCTTCCTTTTTTTCAGGTTGGTAACCAATGATTCGTTTACGACGGGCATCAAACACTTCGAGTTTCAATTCTTCCTCTTTCAAGGAATGAGCTAATTTCACATCGGCGATGAACGGATTTTCGGGAGATAGATCGGCTTGCCTTTC
>MKRS01000394.1 GCA_001897035.1 Bacteroidales bacterium 45-6 | reverse complement strand
CGTAAATCATGGCAAAGCTTGTCAAACCGCCTGCCGGCGAAGTAGCTTCCCCGATAGCCCAAGGTGGTGATTGTGTTTCCATACTTGTATTCAAGATCGCCAAAAAGGCTGATATTTCGTGTCGAAGATGCCGGATTATAGGAATAGTGCTTGTCGGGATTGGCCTGTTGAGAGGAGGTGTACATCCTTTCGCTTGCAGGTTGCAAGCGCTGCAGCTTGGCTTCGATGCCAGCCCCCACTTTCAGCTTGTCTGATTCTTTGGAGAGCATCGATTTCAGGTTCCATTCTCGTACCGATGTCCGCAAACGCAAGTCGCTGCTTTGCTTCCCCTTTTCGAGATACTGCTGGCTTTGCCCCGAAACGAAATTGTTGAAATAGCCTGATGTCTGCCATTGCACCTGCCCGGGCAGCTTGCGAAACCATATCAGACTAAAGACTTTGTTTCCCCAGTTTTGCTCCACTGTATTGTTTTCGTTATCGTCCACGGAAACAAATTTGAAGTAATCGTTGCTATAGTAACCTGTGGCATCCACAACGTCATTATCGCTGGGGCAAACATGAAATTTGAAATACAGGTCGCCCACCTCGGGTACAAAATCGCCTTCCGTCTCCGTCATTTTTTTCACCAATGCCATTTCGGCTCCAAGCAACGATATCCTCCCCGCCACCTGAAAGCTCGCTTTGCCATTGAAGAGTGGTCCGCTCAGGCTTCCGCCAAACATGAAGGGAGAAATGGACAAGCTTCCTCCACGCATTTTCGAACTGGGAGTCACCGTGGAGACATGCGTGAGCGAAGAAAGAAAATTTCCGGACGAAGCCGGGAATTTTCCACTGCGGAACTCCACGTTGCCGACAATGTCGGGATGGAACACCGAAAACAGTCCGAACAAATGGTCGCTCCCGTAGAGCGGAACATCGTCCAGCAAATAGCGGTTGTTGCCACTGTTGCTCCCCCTGATGAAGAATCCCAATCCCCCTTCCATCCCTTGCGATACCCCGGGTAAAGTACCCACATAGCGAAGCACATCGGTTTCACCCATCACGGTGACTATCCGTTTGGCCTCCTCTGTCGAGAATTGGTAAATGCTGTTTTTGCCGATACTTGCATTGCCAAACACCGTCACCGTCTTGAGCGGATAGGATTTTATGCTGTCGGGGCCCACCATCCGCAGAGAATCGGGGAGCGATTGTCCGCTCAACTGCCAGCAAAACAGGAGCGAGAAACCCCACACCGTAAAGGCAGGTATCTTTTTTGCCATCATTCGTTGTAAAAGAAATAAACATCGGAATAAGCCCCGAATATGCCCACCCCGTTGGAAATATTGGAATAGACCACCGTTTCGTCAAACCACTGGATGGGGTCGTCTTCCGAACTGTAAAGCCAAAGCTTCTCGAAACTGCTTTTCAAGTAGTTGTCGTATTCTTCGGAAGCATTCCGGAAGCAGACAAAGTCGTTACCTCCAAAATTGGTCTGGATACAAAAAGGAATGCCTTCCGGGGCAACTTCAGCCGAAGGCCGGATCCTGACGTAGTAGCTGTAAGCCGGAGTAGTGGCCTGGGGCAAAACAGCCGACAAGCCTCCGTCGTCGTTGAAACGATCCACCAGCGGATGATCTGTCCCGATGTGCTGTTTGAGCCAAGCTTTGGCGGAAGGCGTGGGATGCAAAAGATTGTCGGGCAAATCATTTTGTTCAAGAACAAATGTCCAGCAAGGAGATTGCGCTGACATTTGCTTGAAATACTTGCTGGGATAAGCATCGGAAGAACTGTTTTTTACGATGCGGTTTTGCCTGGGCATGGTGGTAGTTGCCGACAATTCCGTGCCGTCGGCAAGGGTCACTACCAGGCTGTACCGCTTCCCAGCCACCGGCTGGTAGTGCAATTCCCATTTTCCATATCCCGTGCGGGCAAATTCGCCTGCCGTCTGGCCTTCAGTTAGCAAGACGATCTTGGCATCCTTTATTTCCCTAAACAGACGAGTATCCGAGATTTTTACCGACTTGGTCAGGCTCAAGGTCTGCACCGTGTCGTTGGTCAGCACACAGTTTACTACCGGGACTTCCGCCCCTTCCACCTCTACCGGTATTTCGCTGACACAGCCGTCTAAGGCAATAGCTAAAAACACAGCCAGTGCTAAACTTACAAGTTTCATCTATTGAATCTAATATTAAAGACTTGTACCCTTTTTCACCTTGTTATTGTCACCATCCTCGTCGTGTCCCTCAGCACCAGCCCGTCCGCCGTCTCCATCTTCACCACAAACTGCACGCTCACCGGCAGGTTGTCTATCTTGGTGTTGGGAACGAGATCCATTTCCACCGATGCCAAGGGTGACAAGCTGAGCCATTCGCCGATGGACACCGGACGGCTCTTGCTCGAATAGCCATAAAGCAAAGTCTGCGAAGGGGCATTGAAGATCACCGGCGGATCGTAGGTTTCGATGTCGAAAAAATCGTTCAGCGACTCGCCGGCCCTCACCCCGAACAAAGATGTGTTCAACGCCGAGATCGTCAGGTTGCGGACTTCGGTGGTGCGGTAGAAGATTCTTACCAGATAGGCAAAATCTCCACTTGCGCTTTTTATAGTGGAGTTTGCACCTGTGTAGCTGTCCCCTATTTGCTTCTCCACAGAGGGCAAGGAGGGATCCAAGTATTCAAAATAATAGTATTGATATTGATCGAAAGTGATATTAGGGTCTCGAAGAATCTCCTTTTTCACATTGAAAGTACCTATTACTAAAACGGCACTATCTTCTTTAACAACGTCATTAACAGAGGTTGACTCATAAGAAACATTCACGTATCCGTTGATGTGCTGCTCATGTCTTTTTGCCACATTAGTAATCACAGTTGTCACCTTCTTTGGATAGAATTTAAAGACAGGTTTTTCATGGGGATCGTCTTTGGCACCGCATGAGCATAGAATCAGTGGAACCAAAAGGAAAACAATATAATTTTTCATTGCTTTATTTCTTTGCAAAGTTGATAATCACCTCGTTATTCTCACCATCCTCGTCGTGTCCCTCAGCACCAGCCCGTCCGCCGTTTCCATCTTCACCACAAACTGCACGCTCACCGGCAGGTTGTCCATCTTGGTGTTGGGAACGAGATACATATTAGCTTGTGCTTCAGGATATAAGCTTAACCATTCACTGATTGAGGACGGATATTGTTTGCTTGAACGTCCATACAATAAAGCTTTTGCTGGAGCTGAAACAATAATGGAAGGATTGTACTTCACTATATCAAAAAAAACATTTAACGACTCTCCCGCTTGCTTACCAAAGAGGGATGTTTGCAAAGCTGTTATAGTAAGATCTCGGATTTCCGTTGTTCGGTATTCTATCGGAATCATATCAGAATAATCATAATTGTCAACGGCTTTTGTCCTTGTTGAACTACTTTTATCATAATCGCTTTTTACCTGACTTTCTATATATGAGTCATTTTGGTCAAGCATGTTTTGTGAAGTCAAAAAATACACAGGTAGTGGCGTATTGACAGAGTAACTTGGATCTTCTTTTGCAATCAATACTCTTGGGTCATAATTCGATGTTTGGATCGACAACATAAGATTTCCCACTTGCAGCTCATTGGCATAAAAACTATTGTAATCCGTGTAAGTTTTCCCATCATAAGTTGATGTTTTAAATTCCCCCAACACGATAAATACTTTTTTTACTTCTCGAGGACGAAAATCTAAAGAATAGTCGGGACCATCACTTCCCTTTTTACAAGAGAAGAATATTGACAATGCGAGCAATAGTAGCAACATTTTCTTCATGACCTCATTTTTTAGCAAAGTTAATAATCACCTCGTTATCGTAACCATCCTCGTCGTGTCCCTCAGCACCAGCCCGTCCGCCGTCTCCATCTTCACCACAAACTGCACATTCACCGGCAGGTTGTCTATCTTGGTGTTGGGAACGAGGTACATGCCCACCGAAGCCAAGGGCGACAGGCTCAGCCATTCGCCGATGGATACCGGACGGCTCTTGCTGGAATAGCCATAAAGCAAGGTCTGCGAAGGGGCATTGAAGATCACCGGCGGATCATACTTTTCGATGTCGAAAAAATCGTTCAGCGACTCGCCGGCCCTCATTCCGAATATAGGAGTGTTCAATGCGGTGATAGTCAGGTTGCGAATTTCCGTGGTGCGGTAATGAATTTTGACCTGTTCTATATTCGCCAACTCCAAAGCCCTTTTTAAATTGGATTCCGCTTTTTTTTCATAATCATCACTGATTTGTTGTTCCACAGACGGTAGAGGGTCATCCAAATAAGAGTAATAATACTGTAATTCCTCCTGAGTTATATTTGGATTTGATAAAATATTTTTACTTACGTTGAAAGTATATACCAACATTGCCATACTATCCTCCTTAACAATATAATTTTCAGGAACGATATAAGTTGTATTCATATATCCATTGATTTGGACTTGATGTTTCTGCCATATACCAATAGTCGTTGAGGTAACTTTTTTGGGATAAAACTCGAATATAAAATTATGATGACCGCCATGATTCTCAATGCAAGAAGAGATGAGTAAAGCAAAGAAAATGAACACAATATATTTTTTCATCGCTCTACTTTTTAGCAAAGTTGATAATCATTTTTCGGTTATAGACAAAGTTGTATGTGCTTGTCGCATTCCAATCACCAGTCAATGTATATCTGCCGTTGTCTGCACTGCCATCCCATCCCCAGTTCATTATCAAGAGATTGGTGGTGGAGATGGATTCTTCGGTTTTATACGTTTGTTCCATAAGATCCACAGGTCTTGCTTTCAGGGGAGAATTAGCACCATCGGCTGGCAGCCATTCGTAGTAATAGGTGTATTTTGTTTGCTGCCGTTCGTATCCATCCGCCACCCAAGCATGGCCATCCTCATACCAAGTGTAAAGGGTCATTCCCAGAAATTTCACATGGTGAACTGTACTCTTTGCGCTCAAGATTACCGGCATGTCATTGCTCAAGCTGCCAAGAATATCCGTCGAATTATAATCAGTAAAATTGGACTGTATCCCTTCTCCTAAAAAAAATCCCACCAAATATTTCGTATCTGCGCCTGAACGATCTTTCGTGTAGTCCATCCCTATTTTCGAACCCACATAGCCCATAAGGATAGCAGCCAAATCTGTCGCTGTTGAGCTTTGATAAAAACGTGTAGCCATTGTATCCCAAGTTGCCGAAGTTCTACGACCAAAGCTAAAATGGTAATTATGAATGACCTCTCCCGACGAGCCGGTGCAGGATCCTGTTTCCCAACTCGTTTCCGGCATACCCAACTTGTAGTGCAGGTAATAGAGCATCTGCGATCCGGCTACAGCTACGCAGCCCGTAGGGCATCTTTGAGTATTATCATATGCGTAAGGTACGCAGGTATTCCAAGGTTCACCTTGCCCCCATTTGGTTTGCAGCAAAGGTCCTTTGGTCACAGTGGAAAGGATTTGGGTTTTGATGCTATATAATCCCAGTAGCCATTGCCTTCGACCGGCATTGTGCGCTGAAGCGATTTCGACTTTTGGGTGTTGCTCCCTGAGATATGGCGGGCATATTCTTCCATCCTGTTCCAGAAGATATAGTTTTCCGAGAGGGTGTCGGAGGCCGCTTTTTCATTGTGTTTGAGGGCATATATCTGCTCTGCGAGTTGGTCGAGCCAGGTGGCTATGCCGGGATTGTCGGTGTGGAAGTCGAACACGCCTTTCTCGGCCTGCGCCAGAATGCTTTCGGTGCGCTTGTCGCCAGATACGATGAGCCACCCCTTGTCGTCCTTGAAGTTGACCACATAGAGGAGGGTGTCGCCATATTGCGCCACGGGAAGGATTTTGGAAATTTCGCGTTTGGAGGTGTCCGGCTTGTCTTTTTCCAAGACATCAAGGAATGTCTGTGCCGTATTCATACTGACGTTGAATCTGCGGAGCGACGGGCTTTCGGAAGTTCGTTGACTGTCGTTTGAATCGCTGTAGTTGTCAAAATCAACTTGGCTGCAACTGAGAAGCAGGATAGCTGCAATTATTAAAATTATTAAAACGGCATGGGGAGGGGGAATTTTAAGTGTTCTCATAAAGTGTCAAGGATGTTAAGTTTTTACTATTTTGCAAATATATAGTTATTTTTCAATAATCAAGGGTTATTCGCAAAAAAGTTTGTCTTATCGAAAAAAGACAGGAGGTATAACAATTCCGGGCGGACAACTCGAAGTCATCCGCCCGGAATAGATATTTTCTCAATCGAAGCCTTTACAGCCTCTTCTTGATCGCTTCGGTTTCTTTTTCATAACCCGGTTTTTCGAGCAGGGCAAACATGTTTTTCTTGTAAGCCTCCACGCCCGGTTGGTCGAACGGGTTCACACCCAAGATGTAGCCGCTGATACCGCAAGCTTTTTCGAAGAAGTAGATCAACTGACCGATGCTGTAAGCATTCAGAACAGGAACTACCACCTTGATATTGGGAACGCCGCCATCCACATGGGCTATTTGCGTGCCAAGTTCGGCCATTTTGTTGACATAATCCACGTTTTTTCCGGCAAGGAAGTTCAACCCGTCGAGGTTTTCTTCGTCAGTGGGCACAAGGAACGAATGGTTGGGCTTGGCCACGGAAATCACTGTTTCGAAGATGCTTCTTTCCCCCTCCTGAATCCATTGTCCCATGGAGTGAAGGTCGGCGGTGAAGTCAACGGAAGCATTAAAAATTCCCTTATTGTCTTTGCCTTCGCTTTCGCCATAAAGCTGTTTCCACCATTCTGCAAAATAGTGCAATTTGGGGTGGAAGTTAGCCAATATTTCGATTTTCTTTCCTTTCTTGTAGAGTTCGTTGCGAACCACAGCATATTGCTCGGACAAGTTTTCTTCAAACGGAACGGAAGGAGCTGTCTTTTCTTCCAGCAGACGCGCACCAGCCACCAGTTCCTTGATGTCGATTCCGGCAATGGCTATCGGAAGCAATCCCACGGGAGTCAGCACCGAGAAGCGGCCGCCCACATTGTCGGGAATCACGTATTTCTTGTAACCTTCCTTGGTAGCCAGGGTGAACAATGCACCACGGGCAGCATCTGTGACAGCGACAATGCGCGATTTAGCTTCTTCCTTGCCAACCGATTTTTCCAATTCCGACTTTAGGATGCGGAACGCCAAAGCTGGCTCGGTGGTGGTTCCTGATTTGGAAATATTGATGATTCCGAATGATTTTCCTTGCAGGTATTCGGTCAATTCCACCAAGTAATCTTCGCCAATGTTGTTTCCAGCATACAGAATAACTGGAGATTTGCGCTCTTTTTGCAACCAATCGAACGAACTTGACAAAGCGTCAATCACGGCGCGTGAACCAAGATAGCTGCCTCCGATTCCCACTAAAACCACCACTTCGCATTTCGCACGAAGGGCGTCGGCGGTTGCCTGAATGTCGTTCAAATCGGCATCCGTAATAGAAGATGGAAGAGTGAGCCATCCCAGAAAATCGTTGCCTTTTCCGGAACCATTGTGCAATGTTTCGTTGCTCTTCTTTGCCAATGCAGCCTGCGCATTGATTTCTGCCTGACTGACAAACCCCAAGGTTTTGCTATAGTCCAAACGAATTACTTTACTCATAATTTTTTTATATTGGTTATTGGTGTTTGAATTCCACAATATATTTCTTTTCAATCTGCAGATTTGCGAATCTGCTATTTATATCTATGTAAGTGCTCAGCTTCTAAGTAATTGCTAAAAAAATTGTCGTACTTTTTTAAGGCAAGACACAACCTTTAGCTGGCAGCTGTTGGAAAAGGCTAATGGCTAATGGCTATCAGCCTACACATTTTACAACTATAAAACTTCCATTACTTATTTTTTCAGATCAACGTCTTCTCCCTCAATGCTTTTATTTCAGCGGGAGCAGATGCGTTTTCATACAATATCCGGTGGATTGCCTCTACAATCGGTATGCGCACTTTGTATTTCTCGTTCATCTCTATCACGCACTTGGTGCCGTAATACCCTTCAGCAATCATCTGCATCTCCAGCTGGGCGGCTTTCACCGAATATCCTTTGCCAATCATGGTGCCGAAGGTGCGGTTGCGACTGAAGCTGGAATAGGCTGTCACTAACAAGTCGCCGAGATAGGCCGAGCTATAAATGCTGCGGGCGGAAGGGTTCACCACGTTGATGAAGCGATCCATTTCCATCACGGCATTGGACACCAAAACAGCTTGGAAATTGTCCCCGTATTTCAGCCCATGGCAAATACCGGCAGCAATCGCATACACGTTTTTGAGCACCGCAGCCAGCTCTATGCCATCCACATCGTGCGAGATGGAAGCTTTGACAAAACGGGTGCTGAAAATCCCCGCCAAGGAGCAAGCCTTGGCATCATCCGCACAAGCGATCGTGGGATAAGTTTGCCTTTCCAAAGCAATCTCTTCTGCATGACAAGGTCCGCCAATGATGGCTATGTTCTCTGTCGGCACCTGGTAGTATTTGGTCAAATAATCGGTCACCAATAAATTTTCGGGATGGATAATTCCTTTGATGGCCGACACGACAAACTTGTCGCTGATGCCCACCTTGAGCTTCTCCAAATGCGATTTAAGAAAAGGTGAAGGTACCGAAAAAACCAAGGTGTCGGAATTTTCAACCACTTCGGTTATGTCGGAATAAAACGTAATTCGGTCCAGATTAAACTCTACCGTGGTGAGATAAGACGGATTGTGTCCCAGCTTCTTGAACTCTTCGATCTGCTCGGGACGGCGCATGTACCAGTTGATGTGTTTCTGGGTCATCAACAAGATCTTGGCCAACGCCGTAGCCCAGGTTCCACCCCCAAGTACGGCAATTTTTCCAGGGAAATTCATACTATCTATTTTTGAATAGAGACGGCAGCGGCGCTGCCATTCACCCACTCGGTCACTTGGTCAACAGTTACATTGGTGTAACCCAATTTGTATTTTTTATTCAATCCG
>MKRS01000393.1 GCA_001897035.1 Bacteroidales bacterium 45-6 | reverse complement strand
GGCGCGGCGCGGTTCGAGGTGGGTGGCTTTCAGCAGGTGGTAGTTCAATTCCGGAACACGGGTCTTTTCTTTGGGGAAATGTGCGGCTGCAAGCTGTGTTTCCAATTTTAAAACGGATGCGGCAATCTTTTTAGCTTCTGCCTGTTGGTATCCCGCATTTTCAAATTGTTTTTCGATCAGCTTGATGTAGCCTTCCCGCAAGCTCTTGGTACGGGCATCGTTCTGTAAATAATAGTCCCGGTCGCCCAATCCCAATCCGCCTTGCGACAGTTGGGGAATGTAGCGGTTGCTGTTTTGTTCGTCGATGTCCACGCGCAGAGCAAAGAATGGAGATCCTGCAAACTTGCGCAACCTGCCTGCCAAGCGGACAATGTCTTCTTTTGTTTTGGCGGCCTCCACCTCTTTCAACTGTGCAACAACGGGAGTTGCGCCCTCCTGGTTGAGCTTGGTGCTATCCATTCCCAAGGTGTAGAGGTCGCCTATCTTTTGCGCCACGCTTCCCTTGTCGTGCGGTTTTAATCCCAGTTCCTTTACTAACTCGTTGATTTGTTTCTGGTTGTTCTCTGCCAACTGGTCGAATGATCCGTAGCGGGCATATTCGTCCGGAATGGGGTTGGCCTTTTGCCATCCGCCAGTTGCAAACTGATAGAAATCTGTTCCCGGAAGGGCGGTTGTATCTAAATTGGCGATACTCAACCCCTTTTCTGTTGTGCTGTCCTTCGATGTGTTCATACAACTAATCCCTATTGATGAAACGGCTAAAAACGGTAAAAAATAAGATATCTTCATATACCTTTCTTTGTTGATAATTATGATAATGTGAATTTTTTGAGAGAGAAAAAGAACCCAAAACTATATCCCTGAACTTGCAAAGATATAATTTCCGATGATATTTATCTTAAATATAAGTTTAATGATAGTTAATTGTCCTGCATGGAAGATCTCATTTTCTCGTATTCCGACGAGAGTTCTTCCCAGCTTTCCATTGTCTGCTCAAGTCGCTTGGTCAATTCGCCGTGCTTTTGAAAAAGGCTGGCATCGGAAGCATGTTCGGATTGGCTTAGCTTGTTTTCCAATTGTGCTATCTCTTTTTCCAATTGTTCGATTTGATTTTCCTTTTCAGAAATTTGCCTCTCCATCTTTTTGAGGGCTTTTGCCTGTTCTTTTCTTTCCTCGTAAGACAAGTTTTGTGTCGCTTGAGGCTGTGTATTTGTCGTTTTCTCGGACACAAGCGACACTTTCTTTTGAGCATCCAATTCCCGCAGGTTATCCATCTGCTTGGAGCGGAGAAAATCGTAGATTCCGCCCAAATGTTCTTTCACTTTTCCGTCCGCAAATTCGTAGGTTTTTTCGACTAAGCCATCCAAAAATTCGCGGTCGTGCGACACAACGATCACGGTGCCATCGAAATCCCGGATGGCATCCTTCAGCACATCCTTGCTGCGCATATCCAGGTGGTTGGTAGGTTCATCGAGAATCAACAAGTTAACTGGTTCGAGCAACAGGCG
>MKRS01000392.1 GCA_001897035.1 Bacteroidales bacterium 45-6 | reverse complement strand
CACTCTTGAAGGTGTAGGCAAGCTCTGCATTTTTCAAGCGTATGTATGAACCATCGTACTTATACTGAGTGCCGTCGTTGTAGCTTGGCGTAGATGACCAGCGAGGTGTAGTGATGTCTGCCGTTGGGTCGTCTTTGGACCACCAGGATCCGGCATCATAAACGGTGTTGAGCTTGCTTCCGAAGCTGCTAAGAACCACTTCTCGGGTAACATTGTTTACGCCATAGAACTGTAAGAATGCGCTGAATCCCTTCCATTCTACACCCATTGTTGCATTGTAGGTGTTTTGCGGTGTGTTCGAATACCCATAAGGAACAAGGTCTTTGTTGTCGATCACGCCGTCTCCGTTGAAGTCAACAATGTTGTAATCGCCTGGCAGCTTGTGGGCATCGTTCCTGTCGTGGGGAGTTGTTCCGTATATCTGGTCGTAATTGTTGGCATATCCCACATCAATGTAGGATGTGTTTTGATCCATGCTGTATCCTGCTTTCTTTTGATAACCAGGCAGCAGCAGCCCATCGTCCCTCACCAATATCTTGTTGACGGCATGAGTCATATTGAAGTTTCCCCATAGGCGAACCCCGCTTGGCAATACTTTGTTGACCCTTAGCTCAAGCTCGTATCCCTTTGTGCGCACTTTTCCTAGATTTGCAGTGGCAGGTGTCGCTCCGTAATAGGAAGGCACCGAACGGACTGTTCCATCAAGAAGTATGTCGGTGCGTTTATCGTTGAAAACTTCCACGCTACCAACAAATAGGCCGCCAAGGAAAGAATAGTCCGCGCCGATATTCAATTTTTTTACGGTTTCCCAATGCACGTCTGTATTTCCTACCGATGCTTCGCGGAACCAGGTGTATGGGCTTGCTCCTTGATTCAGATCCAAAGAAGAATTGCCTCCGTAGGCCCATTGCGTAAGGTAAAGCCAACGTTTTTTGATATTGTCGTCCCCAATTTCTCCGTAAGAAGCTCTCAGTTTGAGCATGTCTAAGAATTTGAATTGCTTCATGAATTTTTCTTCGGAAATCATCCACCCCAAGGCTCCCGAACTAAAGAAGGCAAAGCGGTTGTCCTTGCTGAATTTTTCGGAACCATTGTATGCTCCGTTATATTCTGCAAAATATTTCCCTGCGTAATTGTAGGTGGTGCGGAAGGCCCAGTCTTCCCTGTAGTTAGGTACTTCGCTACCTGTGGCTGTTTCTTGCCTGCCAAAAAGTCCCATCGCAGTGAATCCGTGTTGACCAAAGTCTCGTACCCAGTTCGCTTGCAGCTGGTAGTTGAGATTGCGTTGGGTGGCATTGTCTTGCACGGTGCCACCGGCAATGTTCCACAGCACTCCCTGCATGAAGTCGAACTTGTTGTTATTGTCATATTCTTGCTTGTAGCTAGCTATGCCAGTTTTCGGGTCAATCCATTTGAGCTGAGCGTTGTTGTAAAGGTCGTTGATGCCCCGGTTGAATTCTACAAAAGCATTGTCCCACGAGACCGTTCCCTTGAGGGTAAGTCCGTTGGTGATAAAGTTTAAGTTTTGTTCGAGCGCAAAGTCTGTGGTGATCCTAGTAGTAGTTGTTGTCATCACCCCCGCAAGAGCCAAGTTGGCGGCTGAGTTCGACACATTCGAAATATTGGGATAGTATCCCCACGAACCGTCCGAATATTTGGGAAGGAACACGTCGGGAGCAATGTTGTAAGCACCCGCCCATTGTTGAGCAACCGCCCAGTCAGACGAATTGGTCTGGTTCCAAGGACTTTTTTTTGCACCGTTGGAGCCGGCAAGGTTCACTTTGAATACGGTTGACTTGGTCAGTTGGAAGTCAAGGTTGCTGCGAACGTTTATCCGGTTGAATCCATATCCTGACTTGTAATTGCGTCCGTTGTCCCATACCTTGAAAAGGTCTCCTTCGTGTACGAAGTCGGCAGATGCAAAGTACCTGACAAACCCTGTTCCCCCGCTCACATTCAGGTTGGCGTTGTATGATGTGGCAAAATCTTTGAAAAGAGCTTTTTGCCAGTCAACATTCGGGTATCTTTCCGACTCTTCGAGATTGGCCGGATACCGGTATTTATTGATGATGTCTTGCGGAGTGATGTCTCCCCACGATTCCGGTGTGGCATTCAATTCATGCTCAATAGCCACATTGCGAGCCATTAGTGCGTCGTAGGAATCGAGCTTGTTGGGCAATTTGGAGGGCACTTTCATTGTCATGTTGGCCGTCACGTCTATCTTTGCAGCCCCTTCTTTTCCTCTTTTGGTGGTGATGAGTATTACCCCGTTAGCCCCTTTCACACCAAACACGGCGGTAGCCGAGGCATCTTTCAACACCGAAACAGATTCAACGGAACTTATATCTACACTGCTCATGGGGCGTTCGATACCGTCCACTAACACCAAGGGCGAGCTGTTGTTCCACGAGCTTGCGCCACGAATCACAATCTGGGGTTCTTCTTCACCGGGTAGCCCTGAACTAGCGATGGTTATCACACCTGGAAGATTTCCAGTGAGAGCGGCCCCTATGTCCGATATACCTCCTGCGCGTTCAAGCACTTTGCCTGTGGTCTGGGTAATGGCTCCGACAACGCTCTCTTTCTTTTGCTGGCCATAACCTACAACCACCACTTCATTGAGAATCTTGTTGTCTTCCTCCATTTGCACGGTTAAACTGCGCTTGCCTTGCGATTGCACCTCTTTCTTGTTCATTCCAAGGTAGGTAAACACCAATGTTTGGTTTCCCGACGGTACCTGAAGGGAGAATTTACCATCCAAGTCCGTGGTGGTTCCCACTGTTGGATCTGACTTTAGGACAACCGAAACTCCAACGATAGGTTCCTTGGAAGGGTCCACCACTGTTCCTGTCACTACGACGCGATTTTGAGCGAAAGCTATGGAGCTACATGAAATTATCAGCAAAAATAGCAACATATGCAGCAATTTCCTTTTGTTTGAAAGGAAACAACCTGGCGTAATTTTCTGGGATGTTTTTTTCATTATTTTTTCATTAAACATTTTAACTTATTTTCTCTTAAGGTTAATCTAGTAATTCATATTCAGAATAGATAAATTACTCTTGACATTTCTTGTGCCAACTCTTCATCAGCTTTCATTTTTCTTCTTCATAGATAAATATTTAAAGTTAGTGAATGGTGAAATTGTCTAAACGGTATGTTTTGATGTCATCGTTTTTGGCGATGAGTGGTCATGTTTCACGGTAGATTCAGTCTTGCATGGTATCTGCAGCTAGTCTTTTGGCTTTTAATTTGTTAGTTTTCTTTGATGTGTTTTGGTTTTATGTCATTTCAACTTTTGTATTGTAAAATGTGGTGGCAGTGTTGTCCTCGTTTACCCCTCGAAAGTTCGTTGCCTCCAACTTCGGGATTGCATCGATATTGATTATGCATTCCTGCAGCGACTCGTGCCTTTTAGGAAAAACTTGAACAGATTTTTTATAGGAGTACATTCAGTCATTTTTCAGTTTCATTAATGGTTTTCAGATCGTAAGGAATTTTACTAAGTATTGTTTTTTATTAAGACCGATTCAGGCTATAATAAATATATAATATTGGTAAAAAAATCAATAATTGATTGAAACAAATTTAGTTCATTTTGTTTCAGATTTCATTTCCAGCGGTTTGTTGTTTTATGTTGCATGTTACATCAGTGTTTTCTCTGTTACATTTTATTTTTCACAAGTTACATCCACTGTATTTTTTTTAAAATTATCTTTTTTGATCCCCATAGCTTAACTGATTTGTCACTAATGCGATAGTTTTGGAGGACTACCGGTTTTTGCAAGACTTTGCTGGAATGTGCACTACGGTAGCTTTTTTGTTTATGCTTTGAATACTCCTACTATTAATTAATGTTTATTATCTTTGTTGTGAACTTGAATCTATAACAGAGATGAAACTTATACCATTCATAACCCGGGTGCTATGTTGCTGGTTGTTGCCGTTTGTATGCCTGTCGCAGACCCAAAAATTTTACACAACAGACGATGGACTCTCCAACAGCCTCATCAACCAAATCTACCAGGATCGGAAAGGCTTTATCTGGATCGCTACAGAATGGGGGCTTAACAAATATGACAGCAATAAATTCAGAATCTACAATCATGCTTTCGATAATCCGTCTTCATTGACCAACAACTATGTGCGGACGATGTTTGAAGATAGCAAAGGCCGCTTCTTCGTAGGTCTTATCAATGGATTGATGCGATATGACCCGCTCTCGGATTCATTCGTTGAAGTGAAGGTGTATGGCGAAAAGAATCTGGTGGTACATCCCCACGTCACGTCTATCGTTGAGCTGGAAAATGGAGACCTTATTTTTGCAACAAGTGGAAAAGGCTTGTTTGTGCTGGCGAAAGGACAAAGCAGCGCCCGGTATTTTTCTTCTCTATCCGAAAGATTGAGCAACAAGTTTATCAGTGTATTTCAAGACAAAAGCAAAAACCTATGGATCGCTTCCGAAACCGGAGGATTGTATCTCTACGATGTCGCGGTTAACAAGCTTTCGCTTTTCAGTGCGGCAAATCCTTTGATGGGAGACAATGTGTCGTCTGTAGTGGAAGATAACTCCGGCAACGTGTTTATCGGAACCTTGACAAACGGACTTTTTATCTATAACAAAAAAAAGAAAACCATTCTCAGCGCGGGAAATCAAGGCGGCGTATTGATAAAATGCTTGTATGTGAGCAAAAGTGCTGACCTACTGATCGGGACCGATGGGCAAGGCGTGAAAATATACGATTATGCGGACAATCAGATCAAAGACTATAGCCTTCGAACTTTCCCATACGATATTACACAGGGAAAGGTCCACTCAATCATAGAAGACAAGGAACACAACTTCTGGCTAGGTCTTTTCCAGAAAGGAGTTGTCTTCATCTCATCGGCGCCCAATCGTTTCGACTACTGGGGGCTAAAGCAAAACATCAATAATCCGATTGGTGTGGGAAGTGTTATTTCTATATGCAAAGACCGTGAAGGGGTGGCTTGGATAGGGGTAGATAATGAAGGATTGTACGGAGTGGATCAAAAAGGACAGGGCGTGGCGCATTTCAAGCAAACGGCCTCGCCTTCGTCTGTGTCGAATATTATACTCTCTGTCTTTGAAGACCGCAATGGCAATCTTTGGCTAGGGTCTTTCACCAGTGGGCTATGCCGGATGAACAAGCAAACGGGAGAGTGTCTCTATATACCCCAATTGAAAGGAAAACCGGTGTTTTTCATAACCGAAGACAATCTGGGCAATTTGCTTGTGGCCACTTATGGTTCGGGCTTCTTCCGTTTTGATCCTCAAACCGGGAAGATCGAACAATACGTGTCGTCCAAGAAAGAGAACGATGACTACCATATCAACGAACTGGCCAACGACTGGATCAACACCTTGATGTGCGACAAGGCAGGAATGATCTGGATCGGGCACCACAAAGGACTTAGCTGCTACGACCCCCAAAAGAAAACCTACATCAATTATTTAGGGAAAAACAACATCTTGCCAGATAGGGTTGTGGTAAGCTTGATGGAAGCCCGTGACGGAAAAATTTGGGTGGGGACTACCGACGGCTTGGTGTCTTTTGACAAAAAAAACGCCAGGTTCGAGAAGTTCACCACCCGCAACAATCTTTCAAACAACTTGGTATGTGCCATGAAGCAAGACGAGGCCGGCGACATTTGGATCAGTACCTACCATGGGCTCAGCAAGTTTGTCTCAAGCAAGAAGCAATTTGTGAATTATTATGTGGATGACGGGATTCAAGGATATGAATTCACCCGCGGGGCATCTTGCAAAGACAAAGAAGGGATCATGTATTTTGGAGGGACCAACGGGCTCACATTCTTTGATCCGGCATCCATAACCTCCGAACGGCGAACCCTCAGGCTGCTCCTTACCGATTTTTATATTGGCAATCGCCGGATCGGCATGAAGGACGAAAAGACCGGCGAGCAGTTTGCAGATAAGGCTATCAACGAGGCTTCCTCTTTCTCCCTATCGGACAAAGACAACTCTTTCAGCATAGAATTCAGCTCGATGGATTATACCAACTCCGAAAGGGTAGTCTATCAATATAAACTCGAAGGCTGGAACAGCGAATGGATGTCAACCTCCCCCGGCATCAACCGGATCAGCTTCACAAACTTACCTTCCGGGAAATACAAACTCAGGGTGAAGGTGGTTGACAACAATGCCGTGTCGCCCGAAAAAACATTCATCATAAAGATACGCACCCCCTGGTACGCCTCCTGGTGGGCTTATTCCATTTATACGCTTTTGCTATTCCTTTTCCTTGGAGGCATTTATAAGTATTATCTTGACAAAATGCACTACAAGGAAGAGCTGGAAGAGCAAGAAAGGGCGCAAGCGGCCAATGAGTCCAAATTGCAGTATTTCATCAATATCTCGCATGAAATCCGAACGCCAATGTCACTTATAATAAGTCCTCTCGAAAAATTGATGACAACCAATAAAGATTCGGAGGTGCACAAGTCGTACTTAATCATTCAGCGAAATGCCAATCGGATTTTGAGGCTGATAAACCAATTGATGGATGTCCGCAAGCTCGATAAAGGGCAGATGCATATCAAGTGTCGTAGAACAGATATTGTTGGTTTCATCAAAGATTTGATGCTGACCTTTGATTATCAGGCTAAGAAGAAAGACATAGAGTTCAACTTCAAATACCTCGAAGAACCGTTGTATGTTTGGATCGATCTCAATAATTTTGATAAAGTCCTCCTTAATCTATTTTCGAACGCATTCAAGTTTACTCCAGATGGTGGAAAAATAGATGTTGATCTATCGGTTGGCCATGACCCGGATGCAGAATACCCCTTGGACAATTATTTTCAGGTTGTGATTTCTGATACGGGTATTGGCATCAGCATGGAACACATTGAAAAGATATTCGACCGATTTTATCAGGTTTATTCACCTGAGCAGTCGGTAACAGTTGGTACGGGTGTTGGCCTTCATTTGGCACGGCAGTTGGTGAACCTGCATTCGGGGATCATTTACGCCGAAAACAGAACGGATGTCCAAGGCAGCCGATTTGTGGTTCGGCTTCCTTTTGGTTACACACATTTGAAAAAAGAGCAAGTGGAGGAGCGCGCGCTTTCAGAAATGCACCAAAGTCATCGTGAAAAATTGCTCGAAGTAGGCAATTTTGTGGACGAAAGGGAGGAGGTTGAGAAGCACAAACCTGTCAAATCTAAGACCAATTACACAATTTTGATTGTGGAGGACGATGAGGAGATCAGGGGATACTTGAATTCCGAACTTTCATCCATTTACAAGATTATGGAATGCAGCAACGGGCGCGACGGGTACGAAATGCTCCTCGCCAAGCAACCCGACCTGGTGATTAGCGACATCATGATGCCCGAAATGGACGGCATCACCCTGTGCCGGAAAGTGAAGCAGAACGTAAACATCAACCATATCCCGGTGATATTGCTCACGGCCAAATCAGCCTCTGAAGATAGGCACGAGGGACTCGACATAGGCGCCGACGCCTACGTGCTGAAACCCTTCCATATCGACGATTTGATCCACCAGATAAATAACATCATACGCAACAGGGCGCTCCTGAAGGTGAAATACACCGGGTTGCAAGACCACAAGGACATGCTGCCCGACATCCAGCTCAAATCGTCCGACGAAATATTGCTCGAAAAAGTGATGAAAATCATCAATGCAAACATCGCCAACCCCGATTTGAACGTGGAAATGCTGGCCAGCGGCGTCGGGATGAGCCGTGTGCACATGCACCGCAAGCTCAAGGAATTGATGAGTACTTCTGCCCGCGACCTGATCCGCTCGGTACGCCTCAGGCAGGCCGGCGCATTGCTCAAAAGCAAGAAGCTGGCTGTTTCGGAAGTGGCGTATGCAACGGGGTTTTCCAACTTGTCTTATTTCTCGAATGCTTTTCGCGAATTCTATGGTATTTCACCCACCGATTATGTTGCCTCACATGCAGATGACAAAATCAAGTAGCCACTAAATTAAATCAGATATGTAGTATAAATTATGTTATGTGGCATATTTTAGTGAATCAAAATCAATCTTTTGTTGAAATTTATTGTTATTTTTGCCTACTCAATTTATAAACCAATTCAGTTTAGAACTTTAAATTAAAAAAGCAATGGTAAATTACAAAGAATTAGGGCTGGTAAACACCAAAGAATTGTTTGCTAAGGCTGTAAAAGGCGGATATGCAATCCCGGCCTTCAATGTAAATAACTTGGAACAGCTTCAGGCCATCGTACAAGCTGCAGCTGAAACCAAATCACCTGTTATCGTTCAAGCATCCAAAGGTGCTCGCCAATATGCAAATCCTATCCTGTTGCGCTTTTTGCTTCAAGGTGCTGTAGAATATGCAAAATCATTGGGTTGGGAAAATCCTCAAATCGTCCTTCACTTGGATCATGGTGATTCTTTCGAAACTTGCAAAGAATGTGTTGATTCGGGCTTCTCTTCTGTGATGATTGATGGTTCGCACCTTCCTTATGAAGAAAATATCGCTCTTACTAAAAAAGTGGTTGAATATGCTCATGCACATGGCGTGACTGTTGAAGGCGAACTTGGCGTACTTGCAGGTATTGAAGACGACGTAGTTGCAGAACACCACACTTATACTCAGCCTGAAGAAGTTGTAGATTTTGCTACAAGATCGGGTGTAGATTCATTGGCAATCTCCATTGGTACATCTCATGGAGCTAACAAATTTACTCCAGAACAATGTACTCGTGATGAAAACGGTCTTTTGGTACCTCCTCCATTGCGTTTCGACATCCTTGAAGCTATTGAAAAAGAACTTCCAGGATTCCCTATCGTATTGCACGGAGCATCTTCTGTTCCACAAGAAGAGGTGGCTACTATTAACAAATACGGCGGTGCATTGAAAGATGCAATCGGTATTCCAGAAGATCAATTGCGTAGAGCTGCTGGTTCTG
>MKRS01000391.1 GCA_001897035.1 Bacteroidales bacterium 45-6 | reverse complement strand
AGTCCATGATTGGAAAATCGGGCGGTGTTGCCTGAGGGCCGACGTTGTTGCCATACTGCCTGATAGTAAAAATTTAATCGTATGAAAAATAAACTTTCAGTATTTATACTTTCGTTATTCTCGGTGGTAAGTGTTTTTTCTCAAAACGCCCTTACTACAATCAATGTGACAGGCAGTCTTGTCACGGTTGATTCATACGTGGACAATGAAGTGATTATTGATGGTGCCACAGAGCTCCATCTGACTTCGAAGACACCTTTGACAAACAGCGTGGTGAGATTGAACTCGGATGATTCCTGGTTGTATTTTGACAATCTCCGTCCCCAGCAGGTGATCGATTCTTACTTGAGTAAAATATATGTCAAGGGAACTCTTGCGTCTTATCGCTCAAACTGCCGTGTTGCGATATATGGCACAGGTGCGGTGGTGATTCCCCATTCTTCTTCATTTGGTCCATTGACGGTTTACAAGGATCAGAATTTTGGAGGAGACTCTACAAATGGATATACACTTTTCGCAAGATATACATCGCTTGGAGCTTTTGACAATTCCATTCGTTCGTTCAAACTCAAGAAGGGATACATGGTGACTTTCGCTACGGCATCCGACGGCACAGGCTATAGCAGGGTGTTCATTGCCGACAAAAATGATATTGAGGTGCCGGTTGTGCCGGATTTGCTGGATAAGAAAATATCATTTATCCGGGTGTTGCAATGGGAGTGGGTGACCAAAAAAGGATGGTGCGGAAGCGATCCCAACGAATACTTAGCCATGAATGCGACATGGCGTTACGACTGGAGTGCCGGTGGTAGCACCACTGCCGCAGTCGAATATGTTCCCATTCGCCAAAATGGAGGCTGGCCCGGATGGGGGGAAATCAATGGGAAGGAATATGTGTCGCACGTCCTGGGATTCAATGAGCCTGACCACACCGAGCAATCGAACCTGACAGTTGCGCAAGCCTTGGCGCAATGGCCTGATATGATGAGGACCGGTTTGAGGATTGGTTCGCCGGCAGTGACGAACAATAACTGGCTATACCAGTTCATGGATAGCTGCAAGGCAAATAATTACCGCGTGGACTTTGTGGCTTATCATGCCTATTGGGGCGGAAAATCTCCAGTTAACTGGTATAACGACTTGAAAGCAATATATACAAGGACAGGCCGCCCGCTGTGGATCACCGAATGGAACAATGGGGCGAACTGGACTTCCGAATGGTGGCCGGCAGATTCCTTGTCGCGTCTTCAAAAGCAACTGACGGATGTGACGACGATCCTGCAAGTGCTTGACACGGCAAGTTTTGTTGAAAGATATTCCATCTACAACTGGGTGGAAGACAAGAGAGCGATGGTCATCAGCGGGAAATTGACCCCGGCAGGCCAGTATTATTCCGCTAATAAATCGGTGATGGCATATAATCCGAAGAATGAAGTGATCCCTACTTTCCAATACCGCAACCCATCCTCGACCATTGCGTTTGGCTCCAAGAACCTCACGCTTGCGGTT
>MKRS01000390.1 GCA_001897035.1 Bacteroidales bacterium 45-6 | reverse complement strand
AGAACATAGATGGTTCCGGATCCACTTCGGGTGCTGCATTTGTGACCTCGCGAATTACAACATCAGCTTCGGCTGTGATTCACCAAATTGATAACGTATTGACATTTGAATAAATATGAAACGAAGCTTGAAAATCACGGGTAATTCAGGAGAAATCTTGTTTCAGAACATCTGGGGTGTTAAGTCGCCAAATAGAAAAATTAATCGCATGGAAAAATATATGAGATTGTCATTTGTTGCTTTCTTTTATGCACTCATCTTTACGATCCCCGTTGCTGGCTACGGGCAAGCAGGCGGTGGACAGGTTATTCAGGGTGTGGTTACATCTGCTGCCGATAAAGAACCATTGATCGGGGTGAATGTAATAGAAATTGATGCTAACAACCGTATTGTGAGTAGCGCCGTTACGGATGTGAACGGGAAATATGTGCTGAAAGTGAAAAATCCCAACGGACGTGTTTCGGTAAGTTACATTGGCTTTAAGAAACAAGTAAAGAAGATTTCCGGCACTGTGGTGAACATCGCTTTGGAAGACGACAATGGGGTCTTGAAAGAGGTGGAAATTGTTTCCAACAAGAAGCAAACCCAAGGGGGATACGCTATTCCTACCCGCGAGGTGGGTACGGCTGTCCAGACTATCAGCGCCAAGGAGTTTGAAGGGCTGCAAGTGACTTCGGTAGATGAGGCCCTGCAAGGAAGAATTGCAGGTTTGGACATCGTGGCCAATTCGAGCGACCCGGGAACCGGAGCATCCATGCGTATCCGCGGGGTGACATCCATCACAGGCAACAGCCAGCCGCTGATTGTTGTCAACGGTATTCCTTATGAGGCTCAGATCGATGCCAACTTTGACTTTGCCAACTCTAACCAAGAACAATATGCCAATATGTTGAGTATCAACCCGGATGATATATTGGAAATCACGGTTTTGAAAGATGCCGGGGCTTCTGCTATCTGGGGGTCGAAGGGTGCCAACGGAGTCTTGATGATTACAACCAAACGAGGTGCTTACGGGCCTACAAGGATCGATTATACCTACCGCTACACGAGAACCGTGCAACCCCGCGGGCTACACATGCTCAATGGCGACAACTTCACGATGTTGATGAAAGAGGCATACTTCAATGCTTCCCAAGATAAAAATGCCTCCAACATCCCGGAATACAATTACGACCAGAACAACCCTCTCTATGAAGATTATAACAACAACACCGACTGGGTGAAGGAGGTGACCCAGGTTGGTAATATTCATGACCATTATATCACCATTTCCGGTGGTGGTGAACGAGCAAGTTACCGTGTGTCAGGTGGTTTCCTTACACAGAATGGTACCTTGATCGGGCAAAAATACCAACGTATTTCGTCCCGCGCCAGCTTGGATTACCGAGTGTCGGACAGGATTAAGTTTTCGACCGAATTTTCGTTGACCAATGCCGACAATGACCGCAACTATCTGTTCAATTTTAATGATAATGGAGCGAACGAAGATAAGACACTGCTGGGAATTGC
>MKRS01000389.1 GCA_001897035.1 Bacteroidales bacterium 45-6 | reverse complement strand
AATAATCATTTTGATATTGTCCTATTTTATCACTCGTACCGTGAATAGTTTTAATGAAATTTTGTGTTTACTGGTAGCCGGGATTTTGAATAAATTTTCCCTTTCCTTCGCTTACGGTTTGCAGTGAGAACGGGAACAGCACTTTATTGGGATTGGTGTAGGTGGATTGTGTTACTTCCTGGCAACGGCTGACAAATTTTCCATGGCGGATAAGATCTGCACGATACTGGCCATTTTCACACCAGAACTCATGGCTTCTCTCCAGCAGGATCAGGTCATTGAATGCATCAAGGGAAGCATAATCAGACAGCTTTTTATCTTCCAGACCGGCTCTTCTTCTTACCACATTCACCAGTTCCATCGCTTCTTCGGTAGGAGCGCCGGCATTGGCGATCGCTTCCGCTTTGGAGAGCAGCACATCCGGGTAACGGTACATTACAATATCCACCGTAGTGAGGCTGGTAGTGCGATCAGCATCTTCATTGATCTTTAAAGGAATAGGTCCCCAGTCCAGGATAGCCCCGGGATTAGCCCTGTTGTAAGTGATGCCATCGCTGCCGGTATACTCTGCAATAAGCATTTTTTTTCGCTTGTCATCCGGCTCAAACCTGTCGTAAAACCACCAGGTACTGGATATGGTGCCCCATCCGCCTTTGGGCTTATAATTGGATGGCAATACCATTAGCTGCCACTGGTTTTCACTAGTGCCTGCATAATCGCAGGGAATGGCCCAAATCACTTCCCTGCTGTTCTTCGCGCCTTCAAGATCCCATATTGCGGCATAATCATTATCAAGCGTGTAGGCATTATAGGCTATAATATCATCGCACAGGGTCTTTACTTTATCCCATCTTTTTTCATGCAGGTTTAGTCTTATATCAATCATTTTAGCCAACGCTTTGCTGAAACGGCCATACTCTGCATCCTGCGGCAAAGGCAGATCCGCAGCGGCAGCTTCCAGGTCTGCTTCAATAAAATCTACCATTTCATTATAATCCATCCGTGCCAAAGGCGCTTCCTGCAAAGGATTCTTCAATACTTCCAGCGGCGCTATTACAAGAGGTCCATACAGGTCAAAAAGCGTATATGCCAGCAATCCCCTTGCACACCTCACCTCTGCAATTGCCTTTTTCTTCAGGTCTTCGCTTACGGCTGACTGTGAAATGAGGTCAATAGTCATTGTCATACGGCTGATCTTATTATAAAAATCATCATAATAGCGGGTAAACCCCGGGCTGTTTGACTGGTAATTCTGCAACGAGGCTATATTCTGATCGCCATACTTACCATATAATATTTCAGTGGTCGCATCGCTCAGAAACATTACGCCTCTTTCTGAAGTGGAAAAAATGCCATCACTCCATGCGCCCCGCAATGGGTAATAGCAGGCGTTGACCATTGCTTCCAGGTCTGATGCTGATTTGGGAAATATATTCGGGTTGATCTCAGAATAATCTATGGGCACCAGGTCTTTGGTACAACTGTTCAGCCATACCGCAAACACTAAGAAAA
>MKRS01000388.1 GCA_001897035.1 Bacteroidales bacterium 45-6 | reverse complement strand
AAAACCCCTACAATACCGAATTGAGCCAAAGCAGGATAAAAAGCATCGGAAATAAAAAATCTGGTTTCGGGGGAAATGCCAAAAAGGTGGTCTAAGCCATACAAACCATAAATGTGAGAATAATATTCGCCCGAAAAAAAAGTGCCAAAAGAAGCAAATCCCGTACCAAAGGGAAAATAGTCGGCAAACAACCAGGTGGATGCCAACATCATAGCAGGACGACTCCACATCTCACCGTCATTCATCGCACCATTAATATAATAGACAACGATCTTGTCCCAAGCCAATAAAAGAGCAGCGGAGCAACCGACCAAAACCCAAACAAGACCTTTTAGATTTAATTTAATAGTTCCATTCGTCACCTTGCTGTAAATCGCAAAAAAAGAAGATATGACCCATAAGCCATAGAACTTGGAACGCGTTGAAAAAAAACCAATGCTCAGAATGATAATAAACACAACTACATCACTCCATAAATAAGACGTACAGTAGAGAAATAGAAAAGCCGTAGCTACTGTAGCGGTAGCATAACGGGAAGGATGTCCAAAAACGGTATAGATGTTGCCCGTGATACCAACCATGAGGATAAATACAGCAACACATAAGCAAAGTATGACAATTATCCGCCTTTGCGAAACCGTGAATCGGGGAGCTATGAACAAAGTACAATAAAATCCCAGATAAGGTTTTATCTGCACCGCGAAATCCATTAAAATAGCCTGAGGCACATTTGAATGAATATAGAAAGAATAAGTCAAATAAAAGAGAAATACGAGCGCTAAGACGGCAAGAGGAATCAACTCTTTGGGATTGCGCCTTTCGAAGGCAACGACAAGAGTAAACAATACCAAAAACAAAGCCATCAGCTCATCGGTATAGTCAAATTTCAAATAATCGTATAATATTACTCCAAAAAGGTATCCGAAAATAATGAAATAAAAAAAAAGATTATTTTTAGAAAGAACCAATTGTCTAGCCATCTCGTTCGTTAGCCCTCCTTATTCAAGTAAAATATCTTCGCTGTGATTATACATATTGACAACACCGATGCAATAGCAAATGCAATTCCAAACACAATAATTTTTTTAGGATAAACAGTTTTATAAGAACTGTAGGCTGGGTCTATGACTCGCATGGCAACTTCATCCGGAGAGTTCGCAAGTTCTTTTTCCTGAAGTTTCTGCATCAAAAACAGATAAATTGATTCTTTGATTTTTTGTTGCCTCTTCATTTCGATATACGCCTGCTCTTGCGAAGGGAGCTTATTCAAGTCATCGCTCAAAGAATTATCCTTATGATAAAGTGCATTTAATTGAATCATGATACTGTTGCGGATGTTGCCTATCGCCTCCAGAAGCATCTTCCGCTGCTCCTTTAACTGATTATCGACCAAAACAACTGAGGGATTGCTCAATTCTGAAGTTTGCAGCAAACGCTGCCTATTTAACAGCAATTGATTGTAGCCCGAGGAAGCTTCAGATATCCCCTCCAGCAACGGTATAGCAGAATAAGTATTAGCTGGATTTCTGACATAGTTGAGGACATAGTCAAGGAGCTTTAGACGGGTTTCCATCTCCAAAATAGATTTTTCCACCTCCACATTTCCATAATACGTTACACTACCATAAACGTCAGGAATGGGGATTTTGTTTGTCTGCTTATAAATCTCTATTTTTCGTTCAAGAAAAGCTAATTCCCGAGTCACGGTGTCTAAGCGATCTTTTACAAACCCACCATTAACACTTAGTTTTTGAATCTTAATGGCCTTAGAGTATTCATTATATTGATCCATAAAGGCATTCAAGAGCAGGCAGCCTGATTTTCTGTTTGAAGTCATTGTGTAAAGTCCAACAATATCGGTTCCCGATTCTCGTATGGCTTTTATCACAATTTCTTTGCTCAGTGTTTCATACGCTTTTTGGATGGGGGTAACCGTAGTATGGAACGTGCCTGTACAATTCGGCTTGCCTTGAATTGTCAGATTACCAATTGGCAAATGCAGATTGAATGGTAAGGTTTTGTTTTCCCATGACTTCTCTTCAAACTGGTTCGAGGAGACTTGAAGTTTGCGAACCACATTATTTTCAAGTTCAATTTTAATAGAAAATGACGAACTTATCGTGTCAAGAAATTGAGCCGGGAATACATATCTAATAGGAGATTCATCCGTTCCAAGAGGAAGATTCTTAAGCCCTCTTTTGACAGTTGTCTGTACCTGATATCCAGTTTTACGTATCACCTCGAGAACATTCGCGCGAGATGAAAACACTTCGATTTGATCCAATGTACTCACATTTCCTTTTCCTCCCCCCAGAAACCCTTGAACGCCGGTGTTTTTGAGCATTTTTAACTCGGACGACATATCATCTTCTTCTTTCAAAAACTGCATTTTTGCAGTAATATCATACTCTTTGGGAGTAACCAACACGAATGCCACGGCTACAAAAAAGCTTAGAAGCCCAATAGGAACGTATATTTTCCAATAACTGAAATAATTCTTGAACAACTCTCCTATATGTATATTTTCATCTTTCATGTGATACGCAATTTTTTTATTTAGTGATTGCAAAAATGGTTGCCATCGTTGAAACAACCCCCATCGTCAGGCTCACGACAGACATGGTGAGTGATGTCCTATATTGTTTTTCCTGTCCCATGACAGCATCCCCTTGGCGCTCTTTGTTGGGGACAACGTAGATCAGGTCATTGGGTTTCAGATAGAAATAAGGAGACGACATAAAATCACTCTTTGTCAAGTCATAGACATAATATTCTTTCTTACCATCGGCATCACGAATAAGACGTATATTATCTCTCCGTGCAAAGATAGAGAGATCGCGCGCTTGGGAAATGGCATCCAGAATGGTAACCCTCTGCCGATCATAATACTGCGTACCGGGGGAATTGACTTCTCCAAGAACCGTAATCCGGAAGCTCAGTAATCGAAGGGTGACAATAGGATCCTTGATATAAGCCTTAAGCTTCGACTCCACTTCCGTTTTAGCCTGCTCCACGGTAAGGCCGCTTAGCTTGACTTTGCCCAAAGAGGGGATCGTGACATTGCCTTCAGTGTCCACCAAATAGCTTTGATAGGTAGCGCCGTTGGCTACGGCGGACGAGGTGGGACTTTGCGAAATGACAGGCGACAAATTGAAAGGAGCTGCTGCCTCTGGATTCATTGCAGCAGATACTATAATCCGAAGTTCATCATCCGGACGAATCTTTATTTGATAGTTTTCGGGAGTGTTTACGGAAGCTTGTCCTTGCTGGTATTTTTCAAAATCCTGAAAATACGAAATTTCTTTAGTGTGGTAACAGGAAGAGAATAAAAGGCTTACTGCAAAAAAAGCAAGCACATTCTTAAAAAAACATCTATCTTTCATTTACTATTCTTTTTGAAAAAGGAGATCTTAATTAATTGTAAAACGAACCCACATCGCAAATATTGTCTTTCGGAGTATTTTGTCCGATTCGTCACATCTGTCACAAAACGGGATTCACATTCATTACTTATAGGTATTATTCGGGTAGAACACTGCTCGAAAATACCATATTCAAGGTATTTCAGAAACAAAACAGGCAACGTAAATTTGTAGCATAAGAAATCGGACAAATATCGCTTATTGTTCAATCACATTTTCTACTACTATTATCTAAGACAAAAGCCGGAATCGAGTGGGATTCCGGCCTTGTTTTTTTTCGATTGTCAAAACTTTCATTCCAAATAGGTATATCCGTAGAGGCCGGAACGATAATTGGAAAGAAACTCTTTTCCTTCCTCCACGGTGATTGAACCTTGCTTCACGCAGCTTGTCACCCAAGTTTCTACAGTGCGCACCAATTTCTTGGCATTGTATTGAGCATAATCAAGCACTTCGGCAACTGTTTCGCCATCAATCATTTGATCGATAGAATAACTGTTTTTATCCACAGTGACATGCACGGCATTGGTGTCACCAAACAAGTTGTGCAAATCTCCCAAAATCTCCTGATAGGCACCCACCAAGAAGACGCCCAAGTAATAGGGTTCGTTCCTCTTCAGGCCATGCACAGGCAAGTAGGAATACTGCGACCCATTGGATATGAAATTATCGATCTTGCCGTCGGAATCGCAGGTGATGTCTTGCAAAGTAGCTGTCCGATCAGGTTTCTCATCCAGACGGTGGATGGGGATAATCGGGAACACCTGGTCGATAGCCCAAGAGTCGGGCAATGACTGGAAGAGAGAAAAATTACAGAAATACTTATCGGGTAAAAGTTTCGACAACTGACTCAGTTCTTCGGGGGCATGTTTCACCCTACCCGACAGTTGATATATTTCACGGGCAATAGAGAAGTAAAGGCGTTCCATTTGTGCCCGCGTTTTCAAATTGATTAGACCAAGGCTAAACAAATCGAGTGCCTCCTCGCGGATCTGCTGCGCATCGTGCCAAGGCTCCAACATGCGTGTCTGGGACAAATCGTCCCAAATCTGGTAGAGTTCCTTCACCAGCTCGTGGTCATCTTCCTTTATCTCCTCGTCGTCGTCCCACTTGGGGAGCGTGGCTGTTTCCAACACTTCAAACACAAGGATGGAGTGATGGGCGGTCAACGAGCGCCCCGATTCGGTGATAATATTCGGATGCGGAAGATCGTTTTTGTTGGCCGCATCCACCATTGTGAAAATGGTGTCGTTCACATATTCCTGAATGGAATAATTGACACTGCTTTCGCTGTAGGAAGAGCGTGTGCCGTCGTAGTCCACCCCCAGTCCGCCACCAATGTCAACAAATTGAACAGGGAATCCCATCTGGTGCAACTGCACGTAGAATTGCGCCGCCTCCCGGAGGGCTGTCTTGATGCGGCGAATCTTTGTCACCTGGCTTCCGATATGAAAGTGTATCAGCGACAGGGATTCCTGCATGTTATTTTTTTCAAGGTAGGCCAAGGCTTCAAGTAATTCGCTGGAGTTCAATCCAAATTTGCTACCGTCGCCACCCGACTCTTCCCATTTCCCGCTTCCGGAACTGGCCAGTTTAATCCGGATACCAATGTTCGGAACTATTTTCAAACGCTTGGCCACTTTGGCTATCAGCGCCAGCTCATTCAACTTTTCCACCACGATAAACACGCGCTTGCCCATCTTCTGGGCCAGCAGTGCAAGTTCGATAAAGCTTTCGTCTTTATAACCATTGCAGATAATCAACGAATTTTCATCCGTGTTGATAGCAATCACAGCATGGAGTTCAGGTTTGGACCCTGCTTCCAGCCCGATATTGAACTTTTTTCCGTGGCTGACCAGTTCTTCTACAACGGGTTGCATCTGGTTCACCTTGATCGGGTAGATGAGGTGGTTTTGTCCTTTGTAGCTATATTCCTCCGCAGCCAATTTGAAGCAGTTCGATATTTTTTCAATGCGGTTGTCCAAAATATCGGGGAAGCGTATCAGGACTGGTGCAGACACGTCTTTCAATTGCAACTCGTCCATCAACTCTTTCAGGTCAACCGATACCCCATCTTTTTTGGGGGTAACAATCACATTCCCTTTTTCGTTGATCGAAAAATAACTAATACCCCATCCTGAGATGTTGTACAACTCGGAAGAGTCTTCAATTCGCCATTTTCTCATTTCTCAATAAAGCGTATTTTTATAATAGAGGAAATTTATTTTTATACAAAGTTAAGCGAGTTATCTGAATTATGGACACGGAAAGCACCATTCTTCATGAATAATTAAAAGTGGAAATCCGGATAACCTTTGACTTTCCTCAGGCCATCCCCATATTCAAGAGGAGTGTCTAATCCAATTTCAATACCGCCAAGAATGCCTTTTGAGGAACTTCCACGTTCCCAACCTGCTTCATGCGCTTCTTCCCCTCTTTTTGTTTTTCGAGCAATTTCCGCTTGCGGGAAATATCGCCGCCATAACATTTTGCGGTAACATCTTTGCGGACAGCCTTAATTGTTTCGCGGGAAATGATTTTCGCCCCGATGGCAGCCTGGATGGCAATATCAAATTGCTGGCGGGGAATCAATTCCTTCAACTTTTCGCACATGCGCCGTCCAAATGTGACCGAATTGTCCACGTGTGTCAAGGTGGACAAGGCATCCACCGATTCGCCGTTGAGCAGGATGTCGAGTTTCACCAAGCGCGACTCGCGGTAGTCGTGCATGTGGTAGTCGAAGGAGGCATAGCCTTTCGATATGCTTTTGAGCTTATCGTAAAAGTCGATCACAATTTCGCCTAAAGGCATGTCGTAGATGATCTCCACACGGTCGCCCGAAATGTATTCTTGCTTGATTAGGATTCCCCGCTTGCCGAGACAGAGGCTCATGATGGGGCCGATATAGGCCAAATTAGTAATCACCGAGGCCCGGATATAGGGTTCTTCTATGTATTCTATCAAAGTGGGATCGGGTAATCCGGCGGGATTGTGTACCTCCTTTTTATTGCCTTTTTTGTCGTGGACGATATACGACACGTTGGGAACGGTTGTAATCACGTCCATGTTGAATTCCCGGTCGAGACGTTCCTGAATGATCTCCATGTGGAGCAATCCGAGGAATCCGCAACGAAAGCCGAAGCCCAAAGCCACCGACGATTCGGGCTGAAACGTAAGGGAGGCATCGTTCAACTGGAGCTTCTCCAAAGAAGAACGCAAGTCCTCGAAATCCTCGCTGTCGATGGGATAGACCCCGGCGAAGACCATCGGCTTCACCTCTTCGAACCCATCAATCGCTTTCTCGCAAGGCCTCTTCACATGGGTGATGGTGTCGCCCACCTTCACCTCCTTCGAGGTCTTGATACCCGAAATGATGTAGCCAACGTCGCCGCAACGAATCTCGTCTCGGGGCGACATGGTGAGTTTCAATATCCCCACTTCATCGGCATTGTATTCTTTTTCGGTGGCAAAAAACTTCACCAGATCCCCTTTCCGAATAGTGCCGTTCGTTATTTTGAAATAGGCTATAATTCCACGAAAAGAATTGAAAACTGAATCAAAGATCAACGCCTGCAAAGGTGCTTCAGCATCGCCCTTTGGGGCAGGCACCCTCTTCACTATGGCCTCCAAAATATCGTAAACGCCCTGGCCTGTTTTTCCCGAAGCACGGATAATCTCTTCCGGCTTGCAGCCGAGCAATTCGATGATCTGCTCTTCCACCTCGTCGGGCATAGCGCTGGGCAGGTCTATTTTGTTGAGGATCGGGATGATTTCCAGATCGTTTTCAATGGCCATGTACAAGTTCGAGATTGTCTGCGCCTGGATTCCCTGTGCTGCATCAACAATGAGCAATGCACCTTCGCAGGCGGCAATGGAACGTGAAACCTCGTACGAAAAATCCACGTGACCCGGGGTGTCAATCAGGTTGAGGATGTATTTCTCACCACCGAGGGTATATTCCATCTGTATGGCATGGCTCTTGATGGTGATGCCTCGTTCGCGCTCCAAGTCCATGTCGTCGAGCACCTGCGCTTGCATGTCGCGTCCCTCCACCGTTTTGGTGTATTCGAGAAGACGGTCAGCTAAGGTGCTTTTGCCGTGGTCAATGTGGGCGATTATGCAGAAGTTACGTATTTTTTCCATTGCGTTTATCACAAATATCCTGTTGTTTACGATGCGCAAGCATAGTCTGCGCCAATTTAGCGAATGCAAAGGTATGTATTTTTTTCATACGATTAATTTTTACTATTAGGCGGTATGGAACTCTCATGATTTTTTTAATCTTTGACTTTGGTGATTTGCTAAAAATCATGCTTCGTTTCAAATATGTGCAGGCAGAAAAAAACACGATTCCAAAATATAAAAAATAACGATGTCCAAATTAAACCATTGAAACAATGGATAGTCGAAATATGCAGGTTCTTTAATTTTTTAATCAATAATTTACAGCAATGAAAAAATTAATTCTGTCTGCAATAGCAGTTCTGATGATTAGCGGCTTACAAGCCCAGGATGGCCGCCCGCAAAGAGGACGTGAAGGATTTACCCCTGAGAAAATTGCTCAGTTCGAAACCGACAGGGTAACTAAGCAACTGAAATTGGATAAGGAAACTGAACAAAAGATTAGCGAAATCAACCTTCGTTTTGCAAAGGAACAAGTTGCCTTAAGGCAGGCCAACAATGCCAAACGGGAAGATATGCGCAAACAGATGGAAGCCATACAGGCAGAAAAGGACAAAGCCTATGAAAAGGTACTTTCTCCGAAGGATTTCACCACTTACAAACAAAAACGGGAAGAAGCCCGCAAAAGGATGGAAGAACGGCGCGCCAGTAGGGAAAACAACGAAGGCGGCCCTGGCCCGGAAAGGGATCGCGGAAATGAAAGCCCAACACGCGAGTGATTAGGTAACACGGAAGAATTAGACAAAAAAAGACAACCGTTGGCAAGGCACCAAACTTGCTAACGGTTGTCTTTTTTGTGAAACTACAATCGCTGAATCAGGATAAGCCTCGCCATTCGAAACAAAGGCTTGTGGATAGAGAGGCTGCCTCGAAAAAGATTTTGAACGCAAATTGGCTTCATTCTTTTTGCCTTTTAAGTAATGTGAATTAGTTATAGTCGTAAAATGTGTAAGCTGATAGCCAATAGCTTTTAGACATTAGCCTTTTCAATAGCTAAAGGCTATATCTTGCATTAAAAGAGTACGACCATTTATTTTTTGCAATGACATAACGTGAGTTTGATTTAAGAAATAGAAGCAACGGCATGTCATACAAACAAACTTATCAAGAGGGTTCACGAAGTAGTACGAGTAAGTCAAAAGAGCCACTGGAGAACTACTTTCATCTGTAGAAGAAAAATTCCCTCGGGATATTCGCTCGGTAGAAAAGGGAACAAAAGAAGGGTTGCATGCCGCAGGTATGCACCATTTTTCACGGATCACCCCTACAGGATGACAAGCGTAAGAATTAAAATTTTGTTCTACCGAGCTGTATTTCCTACGGAAAAGAGCGAAATGCAAAAAATTGCTTATATAGAACTCACGTTAAATAAGATATGTATCTGACTTGTTGTCG
>MKRS01000387.1 GCA_001897035.1 Bacteroidales bacterium 45-6 | reverse complement strand
AAGTAACCATTCGGTATTGCAGTCTGTATTCAATCGATTATTGTAAATGCATTTTGTACTTCCTTACATTGAGTGTCAACCATGTTCATGACGTCGAAGTTGATCGTTATTCGGACACAATCGCTAAATTTATTGATGTACTGTTGGATTGCCGCTAGAATATGACCTTCGTTTAATGTTATTAAAAATCTAGACACCGCCGACAATAGATCCTGGAGAATGGATGTTAGAAAATTTGTCGATTTAACTTATTTCTTACCATCTCTTATGGTGTTTTCTAGTTTTGATGCAATAGGTTTAGTTTGAATTCCAGTACACAACATAGCTATAAAAGGAAATATCACGTGTTTGTTAAAATAAATAAAAATTTTATGAGCGCGTAATGGCCAAATACAAAAAACTAAATGTTTAATTTAGCCAGAATCTTCTTTTGTACTTCAAATACAGCCAACGCAATGCCGATCAGGAGGCAATAGCTTGCCCCGGTGTATTTGTACAATCCAAAACCGAAACCGTAATAGAGGATCGACCCAGCAACAGATTGCATCATGTAATTGCTGAGGCTCATCTTGCCAAGCGGGATAAAGACTCCGAGTATTTTGCGACCTATGCCCTTGCTGAAAAGCAAGACAAAACTTGCGATGAGGACAAGGGTGAATCCTACGTTGTACCATGACTTGAGTATGCGTTCCAGTGGGCGGCGAATCGGTTCGTCAGGAATCCATTCGGTCACATTCGATTTCAGGATAAACAGCGGGATGATGACAACGATGGCTACCACCAAGGCCCTCGACCAAAACCGGTTATTGCTGTCAGAGGTCTTGAACAGTCCCTTTCGCCCAGCCAACATGCCCAGCATGAAAAGCGAAGCCGTCTGGAAAAAACGCCCTTCTTCCCAATTCCAGAGATATACCGCTACCTTTCCGTTGGTGAGGTTGCCTATGGCCGTGTTGATGAATGAGTCTCCTTCGATGTATGCACCCGCTTGGCCAAAATAGGACCACGACAGTGGGTCGCCCAATTTTACGTCGGGATGTTGCAATCCCCACACGAGGCTGCACCATTCTGCCGGCTGCACCATTAGCAAGACGGCTATCAGCAACACAGCCTTGTTGCTCAAATGGGCCACGGGAATGAGGACGAAGCCCATCAGGGCAAAAAATGTGAGTATGTCGCCTTCGTAGAAGATGGAGTTGACAAATCCGAAACCAAGCAAGAGCACTAACCTCCAGGCAAACCTGGCCCTGAAATCCTTTCCTTTTTTAGCCTGGTTGTTGCTCTGTATGAAAAATGTGAGGCCGAACAGCAAGGCAAAGATGGCATACGACTTCCCGCCGAACAAGAAAAACATCGTTTCCCATACCTGTTTGTCCACCATCTTCATCCATTCGGGCAGGTTGGATGGGGAATAATAATAATCAAAATGTTCGAGGTTGTGCAAAAGCAAGATGGAGACGATGGCGAAGCCTCTGAGTGCGTCAACGACATGTATCCGCGGAGATAACAATTCTTTCATTGGTA
>MKRS01000386.1 GCA_001897035.1 Bacteroidales bacterium 45-6 | reverse complement strand
AAAGAGCGAGTTTTTGCATGTTGGCCCCGCCACAAATGGGAAAGGCAGCCGCAAACACGTCGGGCATCCGCCACAACAATTCGAAGGTGCCCATGCCTCCCATCGAAAGCCCGCCGAGATAAACCCTCGACTTGTCAACTTTGACGGATTCTACCCAATTGCGGATCAAAGCGGTGAGCAATTGCATCGGAGGCGTAATGTCCTCGCCTGTGTTGAAATTGAAAAAAATTTGGTCGCCTATCTTGTGCCGAATCACATTCGACCAATAGCTGTCCATGGGGCATTGCGGAGCTATCACGATGGCGGGATAGTTGGAATGAAAATTAGAGACCAGAAATTCTTTGCCCAAAGCCAACTGTTTTTGGTTGTCGTCACCCCGTTCGCCCGCGCCGTGCAAGAACACAACCAGAGGGTATGTTTTGCTGCTGGAATACCCTTCGGGAAACATCACCTGATAGGGCAGCCATTTCCCTTTTTGCATATACGAAGCCGGGATGAATTGTGCATTCAAAAGAAACGAAAAAAGCAAAAAGAGGTATATGAGGTGAATTCGGTTCATGGTTATATGGCTTCGTTTTGACGGATGATAAAGGTACGGATTTTTCGAGAATAAAATAGCTTCTTATTTTAATAGAAACTCAGCACGAGAAAAAACTTTCACTCAAAGGCCGTAAAGAAACAATTAAAAAAGCTCTGCATCCTCTGCACGAAAAAATACAATCTCGCGCGAAGACTATTGTCTAACAGCTACCGTTCACAGAGCTTCTCCTTTCACCCATTCGGAGCATCCGTTCTCGTTGATGGCCTCAATAGCGAAATAATAAGGCTTTCGCGAATCCATGCCCGGATAATAATATTCGTTCACGGAATACACCATCACGCAGTTGTAGAGCTTATCGGGCGAAGTGCCTATGTAGATGTTGTAGGCATAAGCATTGTCCACGGGCTTCCATTTGAGCCAGCCGTTGCGGCGGTCGGTCTGGTCGCTACGCAATACGATGAACTGCTCCACAGGCTTGGGCTTGTTTCCACTCCCCAATCCAAATGCACGGAATCCGGAAAGGGCGAATTTTCCTGTCGGCATGTGGATGTTCACCATTTTCAGGAAGCGGGCTTTCACCGGCGAAGCGAGTTCGACATAATCGTGAGGCACGTCTTTTGTATTCTTGCTTTTGTCGATCAGCATTTTCCACGACTTTCCATCGGTGGAATAAAACACCTGGTATTGATGGTAAATGCCCAACTGTTTGCCCATGAATTCGGCGTCCTGGTCGGCATAATTTATCTGAAGGGCGTTCACGGTGTCGATGTCTCCCAAGTCGGACATGATCCATTCACCCTTGTTACCCGTGGCGGCACTCCAGTAAGTTTTCATACTCTCGTCCACTGCTTGGTTGGCATAAAATGCGCCCAAAGTGGAAGATACTTGCACCGGCTTGTTGTAGTTGAGCAGCATCCAGCCAGTGAATTTTCCGGATTTCTCTCCGTTTGCCGGCAAATAATGCGGATAATCGCCAAAAGCAGTATTGCAATACATCACGTCGTCTTTGTCGAAGCCCGCAGGCCACACTCCAATCCGCCGTTCGAAGTTGTTTTTCACATTGATGCTCATCGAAGACACATGCCAGTAATCGCCGGAATTGTCCTGAAACGTGGCTCCATGTCCCGCTCCCCGGGCAAAACCTCCGGCTTTCATGCTCAAGGGTAAGGATTGGTGTTCAAAAAATCCCAATGGGGAATTGCCAATGGCCACGCCATCTCCATAATGGCTGAATTCGGTTCCCGGGCCACCCCATTGCAGGTAGTATTTCCCGTGGTGCTTGGTCATCCAAGCCCCTTCGATGAAGGGTTTCAGGAAAGTATTGTCCATGTGTTCGCCAAAGCGGTGCCAGCCGATTTTTTCGTCGTCGAGCAGCAACAGCTCCTTACGCGTCCCTATGGGTCGGAATGTTTTCCGGTCGAGTTCGATTCCATAGAGCGGATATTGGTTGCTGCTGCCGTTGTACATGTAGAGTTTTCCGTTGTCGTCCACAAAAAATGCGGGATCCCAACCTCCTATTTCGAAATGCTCCACGGCCTTCGACCATTGGTTTTCCTTCGGATGGGTGCTTACCCATATCGGGAAAAGGCTCGAATAGGTGGATCCGAACACGCAGAGCGAATCGCCCTGCACCCAGGCGGCGGGAGCACACAAGTCGTCCCACTTGTTGTCGATCTGCTTCACGACGCTTTCTTCCAGAAAATGGCGCGACACGAAATGCCAGTCGCTCAAGTCGTGGCTCCACCAATAACCCGTTTGGTTGGTTGAGAACAGGTAGAAATCGCCCTTGTAGTTTACGATCACCGGGTCGGCCGTGGTGCGGTGCTTGCCCCAAGTGGCAAAATTGGGTATCGGGCAATAACCATAATCCAGATTCATCGGATTACAATATGTCTTTTGCTGGGCAAAGGCACTCACCCAGCAAAAGAACATAAGGAATAAACACAATATACTACGCATGAAGAAACGGATTTTTTTAAAGAATTATTGAATCAGTCATTCTTTTATTCAGTCATTCAATGATTCTCATTCAAAGCCAAGCTTCCGGAGTCCATTCTGCACGTCGGGATGGCTCATGAACAATTTCCAGATGAGGCCTGAACGATAATTTTCGATCATGACGGCAATCGGCCCTTGGTCGATGGCTAAGTAACGTTTGAGATACCAGTTGTCGGTTTCGCTGTAAGCATCGTAGAACCCGTATTTGCCCCACATCTTGTCGCCAAGCTGGTTGTAGAGATAGTGCATCACCTTCATCGACTCTTTCGGCGTATAAACGATGGACGAAAGAGCCGCCGTGGGTGAGATGACACCCAAATCGTTGTTCTCATGCGGTTCGTGTGCCGCATAACCTTTCACCGAATAACTTGCAGTCAATCCCCAACTGTTGTTTCCATAGCCTTTGAATCCCTTCGGGTTCCGAAGGCAATAGGCGCGGTTGATTAGCGTGTAATTTTTCATTTCCCGAAAATAATCCGCATAGCGGTCTTTCAGCCCATGGGGGTTCAAACCCAGAAACGAATAATGCGCCCAGAACAAGGGGCCTGCACCGCTCACGCTTTGATAGTGCATATTCAACGGATAACCTTCCAGCTTGTGTGGCTCAATCAATTTACCTTTGTCCGCCCAGCCATCGTGATAGACAGCGGAAGAGACTCCGTAGGTTGGGGATGAAGCTGCAAGAATATAGGTGATGAGGCATTCGTTGAAGCCTCTAATGCGAAAATTCATTTCCCAGGAATGGTCGGGGCTCCAATGCCAGAACAACACGTTCTCCCCGTTGGTGTGCCAGCTCCATTGCACGGCTTTCCACAGCTTGTCGATGCGGGCGGCCAATGCTTTTTCGTCCTTATTTCCATTCACGTAATATTGGTGGGCAACGAGTAAGCCTTGCATCAGGAAGGATGTTTCCACCAAGTCGCCGCCGTTGTCATTCTTGCTGAAACCTTTCACCTTTCCCGTTTCGCCATACCACCAGTGAGGAAACACTCCGTGATAGGAATCGGATTTTTCAAGAAAAGAGACAATCTTCGACAAGCGTTCGAAACCTGCCTGCTTGGATACATAACCACGGTTGATGCCGGCTATAATGGCCATGATGCCGAATCCGCTACCACCGGAAGTCACCACGTTCATGTCGTTTTCGAGATACACATTGTCCACATGATACCGTTCGCGGGCCATGCCACTTGTCGGTTCGGCGCCATCCCAAAAATAGAGGAATGTGCGCCTCTGCACGCTATCAAGCAAGGCTTCGTCCGAAATGGATGCTCTCTCCGAATAGTGAGTTGCAGCAGTTTTCGAGGCCACCAGCGACTTCTGGCTGCTGCAACTGACTACCAACAGAGTAATGAACCAAACAGTAGTATTGATTTTGAAATAATTGCCCATGTTATTCTAAGGTAAACTTTGCCGATTTTACACTCTGGCTATCTCCTCCCAGCATCACGATAAAATCACCCGGCTCGGCCACATACTTCAAGTCGAAGTTGTAGAATTTCAGCATCTCGGGAGTGATCTTAAACGTCACTGTCTTGGATTCGCCGGGTTTCAAGAATATCTTTTCAAAGCCCTTCAATTCTTTTACGGGGCGAGTGGTGCTTCCCACCAAGTCGCGGATATAGAGCTGCACCACTTCGGCGCCGTCCGTTTTGCCCGTGTTGGATACTGTCACGCTTGCTGTGAGCGAACCGTTGGCTGCCATTTTGGAGTCAGACAGCTTCACATCGCCATAGCTGAATGTGGTGTAGCTCAATCCAAAGCCGAACGGGAATGCCGGATCGTTGGACACATCCAAATAGTTGCTTCTAAATTTTTGGAACCATTTTCCTTCGGGAAGTGGGCGGCCCGTGTTCTTATGATTGTAGAAAAGGGGAATTTGTCCTACATTTTGGGGGAATGTCACCGGCAGTTTTCCGCTCGGACTCACATCGCCAAACAGCACATCGGCGATGGCACTGCCGGCTTCGGTACCTCCAAACCACACGTTGAGGATGGCCGGCACGTTTTCTTTTTCCCAACCGAGGGTCATGGCCCGTCCCGAGAAGAGAACAAGCACCACAGGTTTCCCGGTCTTCATCAATTCGCGCAACAAAGTGGCCTGCACATCGGGCATGCCAATGTCGCTGCGGCTACTCGACTCTCCGCTCATTTCGGACGATTCGCCCAATGTGGCCACGATCACATCCGATTGGTTGGCCAGTTGCAAGGCTTCTTCGAGCATTTGCTTGTCGGTTTTCCCGTCTTTGCCGCGGTTGAGATTACGGTCGAACATGGTAGCATTTTTCTCGTAAACAGAATCCTGCACCAAGTTGCTTCCCTTGGCATAAGCCACTTCGGCTTTGTCACCCACGGCAGCCTTCAACCCTTCCAACACCGTGACAGCATCGTCAAATCTTGCCGCCACACTCCACGTTCCGGGCATATTGGCCTTGCTGTTCCCGAGCGGCCCAATCACTGCGATCTTGCCTTTCTTGGCTAATGGCAGCAGGCTTTTTTCGTTCTTCAGCAACACAAAACTCTCGGTTGCAATCTGGCGGGCAGTAGCCCTGTGGTCGGCTGTGAACGTTTCCTTTGCAGCGCGGTCGAGATTGCAGTATTTGTATGGATCTTTAAACAATCCCAATTTGTATTTGGCTTCCAGCACGCGGCGACACGCTTGGTTGATTTCGGCAATGGTCACTTTTCCTTCCTTCAATGCTTTTCCCAACGAAGGCAGGCCTTCGGCCACCATATCCATATCGATACCAGCTGTCAGCGCTTTGATTGATACAGTTTGAAAATCACCAATTCCGTGATCCACCATTTCCAAGATTCCCGTGAAATCTGTCACCACGAAACCGTTGAAGCCCCATTTTGTGCGGAGCACGTCGGTCATCAGGTACTTGTTGGCTGTGGCGGGAATGCCGTCCACTTCATTGAAGGAGGCCATCACACTTCCTACCCCTGCATCCACAGCGGCTTGGTAGGGGTAGAGGTATTCGTTGAACATCCGGTAACGGCTCATGTCGGTGGTGTTGTAATCGCGCCCAGCTTCGGCTGCGCCATAGAGCGCATAATGCTTCACGCAGGCCATGATGTTGGAATTGAGTTTGTATCTGTCGGCACCACGGCCTTGGTATCCGTAAACCATGGCTTTGGCGATTTGTCCACCCAGGAAGGGATCTTCACCGCTACCTTCGGCCATGCGTCCCCAGCGAGGATCGCGGGCAATGTCCACCATCGGGCTGAATGTCCAGCAAATGCCGTTGGCACTGGCTTCAATGGCGGCAATACGTGCCGATTGCTCGATAGCCGACATGTTCCAAGTGGCTGCCAAACCTAAAGGAATGGGGAAAGTAGTTTCATACCCATGGATGACGTCCATTCCGAACAGGAGCGGAATATGCAGACGGCTTTCTTCGACAGCTACACGCTGCACCTCACGGATTTTGTCCACCCCCTTTATGTTGAACAATCCACCTACTTTGCCTTGCTTGATCTTGGTGGCGATGTCGCTGCTCTTGGCTTCACCGGTGATGATGTCGCCCGAACTTGGCAAGTTCAGCTGCCCCAATTTCTCTTCCAACGTCATTTTCAACATCAAGTTGTCGATAAATTTTTTCATCTCAACGTTTTGACCTGTTGTTTGAGACTTAACTCCCGGCGACAAGAAAAACATGAGGCAAAGGAGCACAAATGCAAATTTGTTTACTTTATTTTCCATAATCAGAATTATATTTTTTAGATGTATAATTTTATTCGTTAAGCTACGAGGAGAAGCTATTACGACATAGCTAACTCGTATAAAAAACCTTAGCAAATACAGTTTATCCGCTCGTATTCTTCTCTGTCCTGCTTCTTGCTATGACGTGGTAAATCCAAGCAGGCCTAATCCGTTGACTACATAAGGGCTCGACATGAATGTATTCCACAGCAAACCGCTCCTGTAGTTTTCGATCATCAAGATGATAGGACCTTCGTCAATCGCCAGATACTGGTCGGAGTACCATCCCTGAGACAAGTTGAAAGCTTCCGCGAAACCATAGTTCTTCCAAATCTTATCGCCCAGCTTGTAATAGAAGAATTCCAACGCTTTCTTGGATTCGTCGGGCGTGTAAGGCATGGCCGACAAAGCTGCCGTGGGTGTGATGGTGCCGTTATCGTTCGTTGGTGAATGTGCAGCATAACCATCCTTTTCGTCACTTGCGGTAAGTCCCCAGCAATCGGCACTGTATCCCGCATAGGATTTGGGGTTGGTGATGCAATAGTTGTAATTGATGAGCGAATGGTTGCGGTTTTGCATCCAGTAATCGGCATACGTATCCTTTAGTTTCTTGGGATTCAAACCCAAGAACGAATAGTGGCTGAAGAACAAGGGACCTCCATAATCCTCACCCAAGGGGAGGAGGTATTGGTAGAACGTTCTGCCGTTGGTGATGCTGCCGTAGCGTGCCCAACCTTCGGTGTAAACATCTTTCGAAATAGGATAAGTGGGGGAAGAAGCCGCCAGCACATAAACGATCAATGCCTCGTTCCAGCCCGTAATCTTCATGTTCATTTTCCATCCGTAGTTGGCACTCCAGTGCCAATAGAGAGCCTTTTCGCCGTCTTTCTGAAACCAAGTCCATTCCACCGCCCGCCAGAGCCTGTCGATCTGCGAACGCAATTGCGATTCAGCATCCACCGGCTTACTGAAATACTGCTGTACGGTAAGCAGAGCCTGAAACATGTAGGATGTTTCCACTAAGTCGGCACCATCGTCGTACTGGCTGAAAGGGACAGTTGCGCCTGTCGCACCGTTGATCCAGTGCGAAAAAGCTCCGTGATATTTCGTGCATTTGTTGTCCAAGAAATTGACGATCTTTTGGATACGATCCAATCCCTCTTGCCTTGAAATGAATCCTCGTTCGATGGCGACTATCATGGCCATGATCCCGAAACCCGTTCCTCCCGTCGTGACTACGTCGCCCGACGAACTTCTTTCCCTCGCCATTCCCGAGGTGGGATGTCCAAAATCCCAAAAATAGTTGAAGGTTTGCCTTTGGACAAGGGTGAGCAAGTCGTCATAGGGAATCCGGGTGAATTTGTCGGTGGAATCCACCGAAGTGGTAATGGAATAGGTTTTCCCACTGAAAAGCGGAGTGCCATCAGCCGATTTGATGTTAGGCCAGATGACGAATGAATAGTTCGTGTAGGAACCCAGAACATCTGCCGGTGAGACATGGATAGTTTTTGCCCCCGTGTCGTAGGATATATTTAGAGCAAGCTTCGTGTTGCTGTTGTCTTTCAATTGGATGTTGCCATCGACTGTTTTCGGGTCTATGGCGTCAGAAAAAGTCAACGTGATGGACAGTTGACGTGGATTGGCGTTCACAAAGCCATCCTTGTTGCTGGTGGCATTCGCGCTAATGCCTGTGATTTTAAAATCATCAGCGCTTCCCGTGTCGCTATTTCCTTTACTGCAGCCAAACAGCCACAATACTGAGAGCAATAAGGTGATATTCCAAACTGACTTTTTAAAATCTTTCATGGGTTTAAATTTTCCTATTAGGAGGCAAGTGATGCCACCTGATTTTTTGAGACTGGCCACTTTGGCCTTTTAGCAGAAACCAGATCGTATGTATTTTATTGTATGTATTTCTTGAAAAGGATAATAAAAAAATCCTCTGCCCGGACAATGGCCGATGCCCACCGGGCAGAGAATTAATTTGGTTTTAATTGTCTGACTCGTGATTTACGATCTCTTTTATTTGAGCGGCAGTCAAAGCCTTGCTGTAGATGCGGATGTCATCAATGCGGCTCAAGTCGGAATAGTGCCCCCACTCGGTGAAGCGCGGTGCTCCGGATCCAATCGACATGATGTCGCATCCTGTCCAACTGATTTTGGCAAACGTGGAGGACGTTGCCACCACATCTCCGTCGATGTAGAAAGTGGCGGTACCCGTTGTCATGGTCAATGTGATGTATTTCCAACCAGCAGTAGCGGGGTCAACGTCGCCTTTTGATCCTCCGTCAAGCCAAGTGTCGCCCGTGCCATCTCCCACATTTGCCTTGATCCGTTGCTTGCCGTCGGCGTTTTCACGGAAGATGCGGAATCCGGAAGTCCGGTTGTTTTGCGCATCAGCTCCTGCTCCACTGGTGGGAGGTCCAACCACTATGATACCGGCTCTGTCGGGTGTTCCGTTCACTTTGTACCAGAATCCGATGGTGAAATCGGTGCCGAAAGTTGCTTTCAAGTCGGACAACTTGAAGGTCAAATAAGCTCCGGTTGCTCCTGTGTAAGCCTTGGATATGATTCCGGTGCTCAAGGTGGGCGTTCCCACCACGGTAGGAGACACGCCACTGACAGTATCCTTGAACCCAACGTTGAAGGAGGCGTGGAAGATCTGTCCCGTCTCGTCAATAGGAGCCTTGGGCGGTTGTTGCGGATAGTCGAATCCGGGGGTTTGCCCCAAGTCTTGATAACAAGATTGCATGGCGAATGCCATCAGTCCGGCTGCCAAAATCGAATATATATATTTTTTGTTTTTCATAGCG
>MKRS01000385.1 GCA_001897035.1 Bacteroidales bacterium 45-6 | reverse complement strand
ATAGGGGTGTTGCTGTATTTTTTTGTGCTTATTTATGCGGCTTACCTGGGACTGAGTAAGTCAAATAATTTTTTCTGTAAGATAATTGCCGTATTTCTTGCGTTCAGGTGGGTACTTTTTTTCATTGAGGATATTACAAAATATGATATGAATTTTTATTTTTTATGGGTAGCAGTAGGCGTATGTTTTTCAAACCAGTTCCGCAACCTGAGTGATGAACAAATCAAGATTTGGACAGCTAAATATATTTTTGCATAATACCTGATAACAAGTGACAGATAACACTCCACATATTGCCGTTATAATGACATGCTTTAACCGCAGGGATAAAACAGTTCAGTGTCTTAAAAACCTGTTTTGCCAGGAGGAAATGAATACAGGGTATGCTGTTAAGGTTTTCCTGGTTGATGATGCTTCTACTGACGGTACCCCGGAGGCTGTTTCAGCACTTTTTCCTGGTGTGCAGATAATTAAAGGTAATGGACATTTATATTGGAACAGAGGTATGCATACGGCATGGGAGGCGGCTAAAAATGAGTGTGATTTTGATTACTACCTGTGGCTGAATGATGATACGGATATTAAAATCAATGCCATCATCGAAATGCTGGAGTGCGCTGCTGCAACTAAAAACAATGCCATAATATGTGGAGCAATTTGTTCCAGGTTAAATCAAACATTTACCTACGGAGGCAGGAAAGCTAATGGCGAAGAAATTCATCCTGATGGAGCGTTGCAGGAGTGCTATACTATTAACGGCAATTGCGTATTGGTAAGCAAATTAATTTGCGACAGCACGGGAATATTAGATCCGCTTTATCCTCATGCAATAGGCGATTATGAATACGGGCTCAGGGCAATAAAAAAAGGATTTAGAATTGTAACTACCCGTCAATATATAGGATATTGCGAGAGAAATGCTAAACTACCTGCATGGTGTTATAGCAATGTCCCGCTTAAAGAAAGATTTGAAGCATTATACTCTCCTTTAGGCAACAGTCACCCTTACTACTTTTTTATTTTTGAAAGGAAGTATTATGGGTGGTTGACAGCCATCAAGCATTATTTTACGATACATTTACGCGTTTTAATACCAGCATTATGGAAATAAAACCACCTTTTGTTTTTCAGGCTGATGCTGAAATTGTAAATGATGTTTACGAAAATCATCCAAATTATCTTATTGAATATAATGAAAATGCTGTAAAGGAATATTGTATTGTATATTTTGCCAGTAATGATCTTTATTATCCTAATAATGAAATAGCTTTTTCTGAAAGTGTGATAAAAAAAAACAGGTTTGAATGGTATGGCAACAGAATTAACTACGGGTATAAACACATTTTTCTACGTGATATAAAGAAGCAATGGTACCTCACCGGAATTAATGCAACGCTCAACTGCCCTGCGGCACTTTTTGATTTTCTAAGGGAAGAAACTATGGGCTATAAAACTATTTTCCTGGGGAGTTCGGCAGGAGGTTTTATTTCTGTCATACTTGGCCAGTTAATAAATGCTGAAAG
>MKRS01000384.1 GCA_001897035.1 Bacteroidales bacterium 45-6 | reverse complement strand
ATACTCGGTTTTGAACTGTCGGCCAAGGGTGAGACCACGTTTCACACTTATAGTTCACCGGCTGGCGAAGTATTGCCCGGAAGTTTTTCACAGGCGAATGGCTCAGAAGTGGAAGATGCCGTAGCAAAGGCAAAAGCTGCTTATGCAGTTTATAAAACGAAGTCGGGACTTGAAAAAGCAAGTTTCCTGCGTGCCATAGCCGATGAGATAGAAGCTTTGGGTGCAGAATTGATCGAACGGGCATGTGCCGAGTCGGGACTTCCCGAAGGACGCATTGCTGGCGAGAGAGGTCGGACAACCGGGCAATTGCGTCTCTTTGCTTCTCTTCTCGAAGATGGACATTGGGCTGAAGCCACGATCGATACAGCTTTGCCTGATAGGGTTCCTGCACCACGGCCCGACATCCGCAAGATGCTTCTTCCCGTGGGGCCAGTTGTGGTGTTTACGGCAAGTAATTTTCCATTGGCGTTTTCCACAGCGGGTGGAGACACGGCGTCTGCATTAGCGGCAGGGAATCCGGTGATTGTGAAAGTACATCCCTATCATGCCGGAACAAACGAATTGGTGGCTGGTGCGATTGCCGCTGCAGCCAAAAAGACAAGTATGCCCGATGGCGTATTTTCTTCGCTCAATGCCGTGGAATTTTCGGTGGGTGAAACATTGGTGTTGCATCCAGAGGTGAAGTCAGTGGCTTTCACCGGTTCGTTTTTTGGGGGCAAAAGCCTCTATGAACTGGCGCAGAAACGGAAAGAACCAATACCTGTGTTTGCCGAAATGGGCAGCCTGAATCCGGTGATTCTCCTTCCCGAGAAATTGCAATCGGCTCCTGTGCAGTTGGCTGCAACCATGGCTGCTTCCCTCAATCTGGGAGCAGGATAGTTTTGCACCAATCCGGGTGTAATGGTCGTGATGGAATCGGAAGCTGCCTCATCTTTTCAAACTTCGTTGGCGGAAGAAATCAAAAAGTTGGTGCCACAGGCCATGTTGCACACGAATATATACAAGAATTATGCGGCTCGCACCGAACAGATTTTCACAAAGGGGCAAGTCGAAAAATTGGCTGAGTCAGACACTGAAGGTAGCTCGCTTAAAGGACGTCCTGCAGTCGCAAGGGTGACAGGTTCGGATTTTATCCAACACCCTGAAATTGCGGAAGAGATTTTTGGCCCATTTTCGTTGCTGATTGTTTGTAGCGGGGCAGACGAGCTTGAAAAAGTACTGGCTGCATTCGATGGGCAGCTTACGGCTTCGGTGCTTGCCACAGATGCAGACGTGGAAACCTATTCGGTGGCTATCAGAACCATTCAGGAAGTGGTTGGTCGCTTGATTTTCAATGGAGTACCCACTGGTGTGGAGGTTTGTTATGCCATGCAGCACGGCGGTCCTTATCCTTCCACAACCGACGGGCGTTTCACTTCTGTCGGAGTAGATGCTGTCAAGCGCTTTGTGCGTCCGGTGGCTTTTCAGGATGCCCCGGATGCGTATTTGCCAGATGAATTGAAAGATGCTAATCCGCTGAAAATATGGCGCCGCATCAACGGTCAATTGTCACAAGAACCCATTAAACGATAGGCGAATATGGCTTCAAAAACTTTTTTTTGTGTAGATGCACACACGTGCGGCAATCCGGTGAGGGTGGTTGCCGGTGGCGGACCTTTGCTCGAAGGCAATAGCATGTTCGAGAGGAGGTTGCATTTCCTGAAGGAATACGACTGGATTCGCAAAGGGCTGATGTTTGAACCCCGCGGTCACGACATGATGTCGGGCAGCATTCTTTATCCACCGGTGGATCCAACCAACGATGTGGGCGTGCTTTTCATCGAGACAAGTGGTTGTTTGCCCATGTGCGGGCATGGAACCATCGGGACGATCACGGTGGCTATCGAGCAAGGATTGATTACCCCGAAAGTTTCAGGTGAAGTGCGGATGGAAGCTCCTGCGGGACTTATCCACGTGAAATACACGATGGAAGGCAAAAAAGTGAAGTCGGTTCGACTTACCAACATTGCCTCTTATTTGGCTGGGCGCGATTTGGAAATAGATTTCCCGCCTCTCGGGCGACTGAAATTTGATGTGGCTTATGGTGGCAATTATTACGCCATTGTGGATCCGCAGGAAAATTTCAAAGGGTTGGAGCATTACACGGCCGACGAGCTGATTGCATTCAGCCGTCCTTTGCGCAAGCTCATCAACGAACACTTTAGTTTCCAACACCCCGAAAATCCCCTGATTTCAGGTGTCAGCCACATTCAGTGGACGGGAGCCACCCTTTCGCCGGAAGCGAATGGACGCAATGCGGTGTTCTATGGCGACAAAGCCATCGACCGCTCTCCTTGCGGGACAGGTACGTCGGCGCGCTTGGCGCAGTTGGTTGCTCGTGGCAAGCTGGGGGAAGGAGATCAGTTTATCCACGAAAGCATCATAGGAAGCCAATTTATCGGCCGAGTGGAAGGCCTGACCAAGGTGGGCGATTTTGATGCTATTATCCCAAGTGTGGAGGGCTGGGCGAAAATCACCGGCTTCAACACTATATTTATCGATGACCAAGACGATCCATATTCACACGGTTTTCAAGTTATTTAATGGTGTCCATGTGACCATGTGATCCTGTAATTCAGAGATTCAATAATTCAGTAATTTTTTTTGTCATGAGCAAAATAGTTGTAGTTGGAGGTGGTGCTGTCGGGCTTTTCACGGCCTGGTATTTGCAAAAAAAAGGTGCCGATGTGACAGTTATAGAACGGACAGACATGACGGACGGCTGTTCGTATGGCAATGCCGGACTCATAGTCCCGAGTCATGTTATTCCATTTGCATCACCCGAAATGTTGCGTAAGGGGCTGAAGAATATGTTCAAGGCCAGCTCGCCCGTTGCGGCCCGAATGTTTCCTTCTGCCGATTTGATTCATTGGTATATGCGCTTTTTGGGTGCGGCTACCAATGAGCATGTGGAAAAATCGATTCCCATCTTGAAGGATCTTAGCTTGCTTAGTAAAAGCCTGTATGAGGATTTGAAAAAGAGCGGCGACCTGGATTTTCCTTTTTGGCAGAAAGGTCTATTGATGCTTTACAAATCGGAAAAAGTGGGCGAAGAGTTAAGGCACGAAGCGGAAATCGCCCGGAAAGCGGGATTGAACGTAAGCAACCTTTCGGCTGCCGATGTGCATAAGCTGGAGCCGGATACACTGCCGTTAGTTTCAGGTGGTGTGCATTACCATTCCGACGACCACCTGAATCCTGCGGCTTTGATGCAATCTTTGCAAAAGGCATTGCCGAAGCTGGGGGTGAAAATATTGACTGGATGCGAGGTGACGGATATTCTTACCGAAGGCGTGAAGGCCACTGCAGTGGTCACTTCCAAAGGCACCATTCCTTTTGACGAGATTGTTGTTTCGGCTGGGATGTGGAGCTTGCCTGTGCTGAAAAAACTTCAGGTGCGTGTTCCCGTCCAACCCGGAAAAGGCTATAGCTTCAAAGTGGAGGCCAAGGCTCCGATCCATTATCCCGCCCTTTTGTCGGACGCCAACGTGGCGGTGACTCCCCTCGGAAACGGGTTGACTCAGTTTGGAGGAGGGATGGAAGTTGGTTTTGGAGACATGAAAATACGCCATCCCCGAGTTCAACAAGTTATTAAGGCTGTCGGAGAATTCTACCCGACCCAAACGGGTATGAGCATCGGCGATTCGGAAATCTGGCAGGGACACCGTCCTTGCTCGTTCGACGGTTTGCCTTTTATAGGAAAATTAAAAGCTTATTCAAATGTGTTTGTCGGCACAGGGCACTCCATGATGGGAGTTACGCTTGCCCCGGCCACTGGCTTGTTGCTGTCCGAACTTATAGGAGGCGAGAAAACCAGCCTCGATCTAAATCCTTTCAGAATAGAGCGTTAAGGTATTTAGATTGTTTTAGTGTTATCTTTTGCTATTTGCCTGCGGATTGGTTCTGCGGGCATTTACTTTTTATCCCAGAGAAGGGGATAAACCGTTTGCCCGCCATGATCGGGAATCGGTTTGTTTTCAAGGTCCCAGCCTTTCCATTTTCTTGTTTCTAAAGGTCTGGGAAATCCTTATTATTTCTTAAGCAGGCAGACATTCGTCATTAAAATAGCTTTTAGATATTGAGATAGTGTCTAAAAATAGTTAGCTTTGCAGCCAAAAGCAGCTACATTCATTGTACTTTGATTTAGATGAAGCATTCCCGCATAGGAACATATCCGATTTTGGCATTATTTCTCTTGATGACAGTAGCAGGAGTAGCATTACCTCTTCAAAATCAGAAGCCGGGAAATACTGCCTCACATCCCGTCCAAAGCGCAAGCAAGCAAGATAATAGGCCTTCCAGACCGCGGGCGGTTGCTGGTAATGGAGAGCGTGCCAGATCGGGCAACGACTCGATTGCGAACGACTCGATCTCCAAAGATAGTGTCCGGATGAAGCGGCAGGCTTTGGATGCCACCGTGAATTATGCATCAAAAGATTCCATTGTGTTCACAGAAGGCAATTGGGCCTACCTGTATGGAAATGCCGAGGTGAAATACAAGGATCTGGGACTCAAAGGAGAATACCTCACCACCAACATGGATAGCAGTATCGTGTGGGCCAAATACGGTGTCGATTCCTTAGGGAAAGAATTCGGATACCCTGAGTTTTCTCAAGGCTCAAGCGACAAATACGAAGCCAAAACGATCAAATACAATTTCAAAACAAAAAAAGGATACATAACGCACGTTGTCACCCAGCAAGGGGAAGGCTATATCGTGGCCGAGAAAGCAAAGAAAAACGACGATGGATCATTCTTCATGTGTGATGGCAAATATACCACCTGCGACGACCACGACCACCCTCACTTCTACCTGAATTTGACAAAAGCAAAAGTGAGACCCAAGAAGGACGTCGTCACTGGCCCGGCCTATCTGGTGGTGGAAGATGTCCCGCTTCCTTTGGCCATTCCGTTTGCCTTCTTCCCGTTCACCAGCAAATATTCGTCGGGTATCATCTTCCCTTCCTATGCCGATGAGTTGGAGCGAGGGTTCGGACTCACGGAAGGTGGTTACTATTTTGCAATCAATGACAACGTGGATTTGGCGCTCACTGGCGATATTTACACGAAAGGATCGTGGGGCGTGAACGCCCAATCCACCTATCGCAAACGCTACAAATATTCAGGAACATTTACCGGGAACTACATCGTGAGAAAAACCGGAGACAAGGAAATACCTTCCAGCTATTCGGTGGCAAAAGACTTCAGCATCAGGTGGACGCACAGCCAGGATGCCAAAGCCAATGCTTTCCGGCAGCTTTCGGCAAGCGTGAACTACCAGACCAGCTCCTACAACCACAATAGCCTGTATTCGATGACCACATCGGACTACACCTCCAATGTCAAAAGCTCTTCGGTGAATTTGTCGCAGACGTTTCCCAATTCGAAATGGAGCCTTTCCGCTTCCATGCAGATTTCCCAACGATCGTCCGACTCCACGGTAGATTTGACCCTGCCCAACTTGTCGATCAATATGAGCAGAATATATCCCTTCAAGAGGAAAAATGCCGTGGGATCGGAACGGTGGTACGAAAAAATATACTTGAACTATTCCGGGTCATTTAGCAACCGCATCACGACCAAAGAAGACAAACTCTTCAAATCCAACTTAGTGAAAGATTGGAAGAACGGCGCGCAGCACAGCATGCCGATCGGTGCCACCTTCAACCTATTCAACTACATCAGCATCACGCCTTCCATTACTTACAATGAGCAATGGCACACGCACAAATCGCATCAGGCATACGACTATGAGCAAAAAAAGCTGGTGCCGTTGGACACAATATACGGCTTTTTCCGGACATACAATTACAGCACGACATTGAGTCTGCAGACAAAATTATACGGAATGTTTACCCCGCTGATTGGCGGAAATTATATCAAGAAAATACGCCACGTATTCACCCCCAGTGTCTCGTTCTCCTATTCGCCCGATTTCAGTTCAAAATTCTTTGGGTTTTATGAGTCCTATCAATACTACGATGGAAACGGCGAGCTAAAAACCTACTACTACAGTCCATATAGCGGGAATGTTTATAGCCCACCCGGAACAGGCAAATCGGGAAGCTTGAATTTTACCATCGCCAACAATCTGGAGATGAAGGTGAAATCAGACAAAGACTCTACCGGAACAAAAATAATCAGTTTGATCGATAATTTTTCGGCAAACACCAGCTACAACATGCTTGCGCCCCAATTCAGATGGAGCGATATTACTACGAACACGCGCCTGAAATTAAGCAAGTCGCTGACAGTGAATGTAAATGCTACATTTGACCCTTACACCTATAAATTGAATTCGACAGAGACAGGCCTTGAACGCGTTGACAAGTTGCGGGTGACAAAAACGGGAGCTATCGGTCGGTTGAAGAACACCGGCTACTCGATCTCACCCTCCATCAATCAAGATACCTTTAAAAAATGGTTTGGAAAAGGGTCGGATAAAAGCAAAGAGGCGAATCCGAATGCGAAGAAGGATAGGGACGAGCAAGTCACGCCGAATAGTTCCGACTCGCTTTCCAATGGAAGCAAAGGGCTTCTCAACGGCAAGAAAAAGGACGAAGGTTCGTTTGACAGCGATGGCTACATGAAAAATGAAGTCAAATGGAGCCTCTCGCTGAACTATTCCTTCAATTATGCTTACAACATGAACCGATTCGATCGGGATAAACAAGAATACAAATATAGCCTGACGCACAACCTCGGCTTGAGCGGAAGCATCCAGCCGACCAAAAACTGGAACTTTTCATTCAGCACCGGATACGATTTCCAGAACAGCAAGTTCACGTATATGACCTGCAACCTCACCCGCGACTTGCACTGTTTCAGCCTCACGGCATCTTTCGTGCCCATCGGTCCCTACAAGAATTATTTTGTGATGTTTCGCGTGAAATCGTCGATGCTGCAAGATCTGAAATACCAGCAGCGGAATCGATCCTCAAGCCTGGATCCCGTTTGGCCATAATGAATTTTCTATCATTTTATTGGTAATCAAGAGCGTATCTGTTCTTGGTGACGCCTTTAATCGTTTCAGAAATTGAGCCTTTGATCCTGTAATATGAAAATCATGTTAAACAACATATTTTTCTTTGAAAATATTTTGCTATGTAAAAAACAGTGGCTATTTTTGTATCATGAATCAATGAGAGATTTAGGTCATCAAGGTTTATTTAGGTAAGAAGATTGAAATTTTGGTTATTCAGAGGGTATCAGGCCCATTTAGGTAAATTTAGATTGTTTTTTTAGGTTTGATTAGTTTATTTGATGCGTTCAAAATGGATTATCCATTTTGAACAAAAATGAGAAGGGATGCGTGATGTATCCGTTTTTTGTTTATAGCCCCATTCTCTTGTAAGAATCACTGACTCCCCATTCTGGAAAGTTCAACATTTTCCGAAATCACACTCTCTCTCGCAGGAACTGCAAACAACAAAATTATTCCCGACGCTTGTCCTCTCAAATGCAAAAAAACTTTATCTTTGATAAGCAATAAACCTGAGTTTACTACTTTATTCTATACCACCGAACAGAAAAATTCAATCTTATGAAAATCCAATTTATCGGAGCTGCACGCGAAGTGACGGGTAGCAAACACTTAATCACATGCAACGATGGGATAAAAATTCTTCTCGACTGCGGCATGTTTCAAGGGAAAGGGCTGGAAACAGACAGCAAAAACCGGGAATTAGGTTTCGACCCTTCCTCCATCGACTACCTGATCTTGTCGCACGCCCACATCGATCATTCGGGATTGATCCCCTACCTCTATAAAAACGGATTTCGCGGCTCAATCATTTGCACCAACGCCACCCGTGACCTCTGCTCGATCATGCTCGCCGACAGTGGCCACATTCAGGAGACAGACGTAGAATGGTTCAACAAAAAACGGATCAAACAAGGGAAGACGACAGTTGAAGCTCTTTACACTGTCGAGGATGCAGAGGCCTGCATGGAATTGTTTATTGGCGTAGCCTATAACCGTAGGTTCAACATCACAGGTAAAAAAGGCGAAAGCAACATCAGTGTCAAATTCACGAACACGGGTCACATGCTGGGTGGCGGTGTGGTGAATCTGGAAATAAGGGAAGACGGCAAAGTCATTCGCTTGGCATACACGGGCGACATTGGTCGTCCCCACAACCGCATCATCCATCCTCCCGTGCCGTTTCCGCAATGCGACTACCTCATCACTGAGTCAACCTATGGCGACCGCTTGCATACTGCCGAAAAGGAGTCGGAAGAGGACTTGCTGCGCATTATCACCGAAACCTGCGTGGAGCGGAAAGGGAAATTGATAATCCCGTCCTTTGCCATCGGGCGAACCCAGGAGATTGTTTTTGTGTTGAATAACTTCTACAATGCCGGGAAACTTCCCCACATCGACGTGTATGTGGACAGCCCGCTTTCGGTGAATGCCACCGACGTCTTCCGGATGCACACCGAGTGCATGAACAAGGAGGTGAAAGAAGTACTCGAATACGACGATGATCCGTTTGGCTTCAATAGCTTGCATTACATTAAAAAGGTGGAAGAATCCAAGCAGCTCAACGAGAAAGAAGGTCCTTGCATCATCATCTCCTCGTCGGGAATGATGGAGGCCGGACGAATCAAGCACCACGTGGCCAACAATATTTCCAACCCGAACAACACGATCCTTATTGTGGGCTATTGCTCGCCAACCTCTCTGGGCGCACGAATCCAGGAACCAGGCCTGGCCTACATTTCCATTTTTGGTGAATATCACCAGGTGAACGCCCGGATAGAGAAGATAGAGTCGTTCTCGGGACATGGTGACTATAGGGAAATGATTCATTTCCTTTCGTGCCAGGACACAAGGCAGGTAAGAAAAGTATTTCTTGTCCACGGCGATTACGGCGTGCAGCAAGCATATAAGGAGACTCTCGAAAAAGAAGGGTTCTCAAATGTTGAAATACCTGCCCAAGGCGAAGAATTCACAATCGATTGAAAATATTTATAAACCTCCAATTTTTATGTCTTATTGCACTTATATTCCGACCATTGTTCCCGAAGA
>MKRS01000383.1 GCA_001897035.1 Bacteroidales bacterium 45-6 | reverse complement strand
AGCAAGAAAACCGACGAGCAGAATGACGATTGCTACGAGCGTCCTGCCATAGTCACCACCCGTCCCCGGGAGCTGGAAGCCGATGTCATCAAGTTTCAAAACAACAAGGAAAAGTGGATCGCCTTTATCGGCTTGCTGGACAATCGTCCCTATGAAATTTTCACTGGATTGGTGGATGATGACGAGGGGATCATGTTGCCCAAGAATATCACTCACGGATCCATCATCAAGAATTACGACGAAAACGGCAAGAAGCATTACGACTTCCAATTCAAAAACAAGCGCGGATACAAAACGACAATCGAAGGATTGGACGAAAAATTCAACCCAGAGTATTGGAACTATGCGAAACTGTTTTCCGGCGTATTGCGGTATGGTATGCCGATAGATCAGGTGATTAAATTGGTGCAAGGCCTCGACCTGAAGAGCGAAACCATCAACACCTGGAAAAACGGGGTGGAGCGCGCCTTGAAAAAATACCTGCCCAATGGGGTGGAGGCCAAAGGCCAAAAATGCCCTGTTTGCGGCCTTGAAGCCTTGGTCTATCAGGAGGGTTGCCTCAAATGCAACAATTGTGGGGCTTCGAAGTGCGGGTAATTCCCAAAGCTGGTAGCTTCCGCCATTTAGGTTGAAGTTTCCAGCAAAAATAAATATGTAGTGCGGGCAAAGGAGGCAGACATGCTTACTTTGCCCGCTTTTTCCTGTTCCTGATTTCGCAACCGCCGATCTTGCTATCCTCGGACACAGTTCAGGCAATGAACTGTTTGTCTCCGTTTCCCAAACCCGCTTCTTCTTTCGGCTTTCTGCCTCTGTTCCCTGAGTTTCACGTCGGAAGTTCCACTTCATGAAAAAAATTTATCGGTGTATTGTGTCATCTATTAAACTTCAAGGGTTATCAAAATAATTGATTTGGAGGGGGTTTCTGCTCCCTTGCAGCATTGTTGTGTCCTGCCTTTATTCTTTTGGAAAATCAAAATGCTTCAAAAAACAAAAAAATGCTATCCCGGCTGAACAATTTTGTAATTTTGACCGTTTGTTTATGTAGAATAAATCTAAATTAATCGATAGTAACACGTTATTATTTATGGCAGAAATTTCAAAAGAAAAGTTGCTCCACATGCACAAGCTGATGCTTGATATACGCAACTTTGACAACAAGGTAAATCAGATGGTGAAAAAGGGGAAAGTGCCTGGTATGACGCACTTTTCTGTGGGCGAAGAGGCCGCGAACGTAGGTGCGATTGCAGCTATTAGCCAAGGTGACTTCATCACTTCCAACCACCGTGGCCACGGACAAAGCATCGCCATGGAAATCGACCTGAACGGAATGATGGCCGAAATCATGGGCAAAGCCAATGGAACTTGCAAGGGAAAAGGTGGTTCGATGCACATTGCCGACCTGGACAACGGGAACCTGGGTGCCAACGGCATCGTAGGCGGCGGAATGGGCATGGCTATCGGTGCAGCCCTGACCCAGAAAATGAAAAACACGGGGAAAATTGTCCTCTGTTGTTTTGGCGACGGAGCTTGCAACGAAGGCACTTTCCACGAATGTGTGAACCTCGCCTCCATCTGGAAGCTTCCCGTGATCTTCTATTCTATCAACAACAAATATGGTATCAGTACGCCTATCAGCAGTGTTATCAACATCGAATACAACTACCTGCGTGCTGCATCCTACGGCATTCCCGGCTATTTGATTGAAGACGGAAACGATTTGCTGCAGATTTACAACAAATTTGAAGAGATAGTCAAGTATGTGCGTGAAGGCAATGGCCCCGTTCTGATAGAAACCCTCACCTACCGCTGGTTTGGGCACTCTTCTTCCGATCCGGGCAAATACCGCACTAAGGAAGAAGTGGACGAATGGAAGAAAAAAGATCCGATCTTGAAATTCAAAGCCCATCTGATTGAAAGCGGCATCGCCACTGAAGCCGAACTGGATGAAATGGATGCGAAGTCGAAAGAAGGGGTGGAAGAGGCCGTGAAATTTGCGCAAAGCAGTCCCGAACCTTCCCTCGAATCTGCTTTTGAAGACATTTTCGTAGATTAAATTAGGTGAAATTTGAGAGACAAAGACTTAGATGTCTATTAAAAAATAAAATACACACATTAATATAATGAGCAACGAAACTAAATTGATGACAGTCAGGGATGCAATCATCTCCGCTATGTCGGAAGAGATGCGCCTGGACGAGAATGTATTCCTCATCGGAGAAGATGTGGGCATATTCGGGGGTGACTTTGGTACATCCGTAGGAATGCTTGAAGAATTTGGAAAAGAACGCGTTCGGGATACCCCTATTTCGGAAAATGCTATTTCGGGTGCCGCTATCGGTGCTGCCATGACAGGGATGCGTCCCATTGTGGACGTTACTTTCATGGACTTCATCGTTTACATGATGGACAACATTGTGAATCAGGCGGCCAAAACCCGCTACATGTTTGGAGGCAAAGGGCAAGTGCCTGTGGTGTTCCGTTGTGCTGCCGGCTCGGGTGTAGGCTCTGCCGCACAGCATTCTCAGTCGCTCGAATCGTGGTTCTGCCACATTCCCGGACTGAAAGTGATCGCTCCTGGAACTCCTGCCGATGTGAAAGGTTTGCTGAAGGCAGCCGTCCGCGACAACAATCCTGTGATTTTCTTGGAGTACAAGGCTCAATACAACATGAAAGGTGAGGTTCCTACCGATCCTAACTTCGTGTTGCCCATAGGGAAAGCGGATATCAAGAAAGAAGGAAAAGACGTGACGGTGGTCACTTACGGACGCATGTTGGAGCGTGTGCTTCAGGCTGCAAACGAAGTGGCTGAATCGGATGGTGTGAGTGTGGAGGTGGTCGATTTGAGGACTCTCATTCCACTCGACAAAGAAGCTGTGCTCGAATCGGTGAAGAAAACAGGCCGTGTGTTGCTGGTGAACGATGCCTACAAGACAAACGGCTTCATTGGCGAAATATCGGCGATCATTTCCGAGAGCGATGCCTTCGACTATTTGGATGCGCCTATCCTGCGCTTGGCGGGAGAAGATGTGCCCATTCCTTACAACCACGCTCTTGAGACGGCGATGATTCCCAGTGTGGAACGAATCAAAAAGAATATCCTCAACTTAGTGAACAAAAGATAAAGAAAGGGGAATCATGGAAGATGTAAAATTGAGGGCAACGCCGGCCGCTCGGGTCTTGGCCAAACGTCTGGGAGTTGATTTGCTCAATGTTCCCGGCACAGGGGCGAAGGGCCGCATCCACAAGGACGATGTTGCTGGATTCAACTACGTGAAAAAAGTGCATGTGTCGCCTCTTGCGCGCCGCATTGCCGAAGAACACAATATTGCGCTGGACGGAATCACCGGTTCCGGCCATCAAGGCAAAATTATGAAAGACGATGTGCTTGCACTCGTCTCCGACCCGAAGGTGAAAGCTTTCTTTACCCGCGACGAACTCTACGGAACTCCTCCAGCCGCAGTGAAGGCTGCTGTCGCTTCCAAGGCTGCCGCTCCAGTTGCCGCAGCACCCGTTGTGGTGGATGGTTCGGCGCAGACGGAAGTGGCGTCGATGACCATGATGCGGAAAATTATCTCCAAGCGCATGACTGAAAGCTTTTTCGGTGCGCCCACATTCATCCAGACATGGGAAGTGGATATGACCGAGATGAACGCCTTGCGTGCCAAATTGCTTGATCCAATCAAGGAAAAGACAGGAAAGAAGATCACTGTCACCGACTTGATCTCGCTGGCTGTGGTGAGGACGTTGATGAAGCACAAATGGATCAATTCGAGCCTTTCTCCCGACGGCAACGAAGTTACTTTCCACAACTATGTCAACCTTGGTGTTGCCGTAGGGATGGACGACGGTTTGTTAGTCCCCGTGGTGAAAAATGCTCACGAAATGTCTATCAGCGAGCTTGTGATAGCCATGAAGGATTTGACGGAACGCACGGTCAGCAAAAAGTTGAAGCCGGATGAGCAAGCGGGTAGCACGTTTACCATCAGCAACCTGGGGATGTACGGCGTGAGTCACTTCACGGCCATCATCAACCAGCCAAATGCTGCGATCCTGAGCGTTTCTTCCACCGTGAAGAAGCCTGTGGTGGTGAACGACGAGATTGTGATCCGCCCGATGATGAACATGAGCCTCACCAGCGACCACCGCTTGATCGATGGGCTGGGTGCAGCCAAATTCATGACGGACTTGAAGGCTTTGATGCAAAATCCTTTCACTCTATTGATTTAAGGTGCAGATGCGCATCGAGACATGCGAGCTGACAACAAGCAATTAACAACAAAACAGAAAAACAAAAAACAAAAGATATGGCATTTGAAGTAATCATGCCCAAAGCGGGAATAGACATGACCGAAGGGCAAATTGTTAAATGGCTAAAACAAGAAGGCGACCAAGTCACCGAAGGGGAAATCATCCTCGAAATCATGACAGACAAAACGAGCATGGAGATTGAAGCCGAAGTCTCGGGGACGCTTTTGAAGATCCTTCGTCAGGATGGCGAGACGGTGCCTGTCACAGAAGTGATCGGATACATCGGCCAGCCCGGAGATTCGTTGGAAACTTTGTCGGAAGAAGATGTGCCGGCTCCCAAACCTGTGGCCGAAGAAAAGCCTCTTGCCAGCATTGCTGACGACAGCTACCACGTGGCGGTGATCGGAGGCGGTCCTGCCGGATATTTTGCTGCCATCCGCGCAGCTCAATTGGGAGCGAAAGTGGCTATCGTGGAGAAAAAAGTATTTGGAGGTACTTGCTTGAATGTAGGCTGTATTCCAACTAAAACTTACTTGAAGAATGCTGAGATCATTGAGGCGATAGAAATTGCAGCCGGGCGTGGTATCAAGTTTGATAGCACCAAGTATTCCATCGATATGGAAAAAGTGGTTGGTTTCAAAGACAGTGTTGTGAAAAAACTCACGATGGGAGTGGAGGTGTTGCTCAAAAGCAATGGCGTTGACATTTTTCGAGGTGTAGGCAAGATCAACAAAAACAAAGATGTAGTTGTGAATGGCTCTCAAATTATCAAAGCTGATAAAATCATTTTGGCGGGTGGTTCGAAAGTTTCAAAAATCAATATTCCGGGTATCGACAATCCACGTATCCTTTCCAGCGATGAGATTTTGTCACTAAAAGAAGTCCCAGAAACGTTGACCATCATTGGAGGCGGTGTTATCGGTATCGAAATGGCCCTTGCCATGCATGCTATCGGAAGCAAAATTACAGTGGTGGAAATGATGGATCGCATCGTTCCTGCTATCGATGCGGAAGCTTCTAAATTCTTGGCGGATACATTGAAGAAGAAAGGAATCAAGATCTTGACTTCTGTATCTATTGTTGGGATCGAAGAACGCGGTAACAAGCTCCAAGTGAAATTGGCAAATGGCGAAGTGATCGAATCGGACAAAGCTCTTCTTTCTATCGGACGTGTGCCTGATTTGGATGGCATCGGAGAAGTGGAATTTGAAACCGAACGCGGCAAAATCAAAGTCGATCCATACATGGAAACCAGCATCAAGGGAATTTATGCACCGGGCGACGTGAACGGCATCAAAATGTTGGCACACGTGGCATTCCGTATGGGGGAAGTAGCTGCAGAGAATGCTGTGAAAGGCAACCACAGAACTGTGAAACTGGCTTCGGTGCCTTCTGTTGTTTACACCTCTCCTGAAGTGGCTATGGTGGGGCTGACTGAAGCACAAGCCCGTGAACAATACGAGAACATCCGCGTCGGACGTTTTGATTTTGCAGCAAACGGTCGTGCCTTGGCTTCGGGTGACAATCATGGTTTTGTGAAAGTGATTGCTGATGATAAATATGGCGAGATTCTTGGCGTACACATCGTGGGACCTTCGGCTGCCGAAATCATCAACCAAGCCTCTTCGATGATGGAATTGGAAATCACGGTGGATGAAGTTGTGAAAACAATTTATGGTCACCCTACTTATTCGGAAGCTCTTTACGAAGCTTTTGCAGACGTTTTGGGAGAATCCATCCACGTTCCAAGAAAGAAAAAATAATGACATGACATAAAAAAGAACCCTATTTTTGATTTATATACGGTTTGCCATACTCGACAAATGAAATCATGGGGTTTTAAAATACACTTTAATCATTTGAGAAAGCCGATTCTCACCTCTTTTTTGGGGGGAGGTCGGTTTTCTTGTTTGAGTGGCGTTCTGTATCTCGGAGTTACGTCACTCGTGACAAGCCTGCTAAAGGCCTGTTTTACGAATTACTCCTGTTGAAATACACCTCAACTTCCTTCTTGTTCAGCCTTCTCATCAGCCAATTCTTGATTTTCTCTTGATCGGATTTTGGAGGGATATGCTTGTAGTTTAGCATAAGCACAGTTGTTTTCGTACGGATCAGGGTGTCCTTTTGCGTGTAGATGTATGCTTCGGAATAGGAGCAGCTCTCTATCTGTGGAAACAGGGGAGTGAGTTCCGTCAATAACTGTTTCCCGATAAAATAGACTCTCTCGATGCTGTCTTTCTTTTGTTTGTAGCTGGCGAGTTCTAAATTCTGCAGAGCTATTTCTTGCCGCAGTCTCTCTTCTTCTGATTGGGTTTGTAACCTTTCCTTTGTGATGTCCTTGTCTATGGTCATTCCCTGTTTGATGGTGATTTCGGCATCATCCAAAGAGAACAAGCTTGCTTGCTCTGTTATCGCTTTTTTGTCTTCCTCCGTCAGGGAAGATCCGCCATATATCAAATCAATTTCTTTTTTATTTGCGCTAATTTCATTGTTGAGTAAGTAATTCCCTTTGTATATTCCAATGTGACGTGTGTACTTTTCGGCATTGGCCTTGAACTTTTCGTTCTGGGACATCTTGTACCCCAGATACACGCTCGGCAATATGATTATGATAAGGACGATGGACAATCCTTGGTTGATCCGTTTCTTGCGGGTTTCACTTAGGTTGATATCCCGGATAGGGAATTTCAACATTTGGGAGATCAACACCGAAGCGTAAGCGATGCAGGCTGTGTTAATGGTGAACAGGTAGAATGCTCCATAGAAAAACGAGAATTGAAAGGTGGCCAAGCCATAGCCTGCTGTGCAAAGAGGTGGCATCAATGCCGTGGCAATGGCGACACCCGGTATGACATTTCCCTTTTGCTTGCTACTGATGGCGATGATGCCTGCTAATCCTCCGAATAAGGCGATCAATACATCGTAAATGGTGGGACTGGTGCGCGCTAATAGTTCGGAATGGGCAGTACGAACCGGGGTGATGGTGAAATAGATGGTCGATGCAATGAGGCTGGCCAGCACGGCAAAACCGAAGTTTTTTAATGACTGGCGGAGTAAGTCAAAATCGTGGGTAGCAATGCTATAACCCATTCCATTGATCGGCCCCATTAGCGGCGATATAAGCATGGCTCCTATGATCACCGCTGTAGAGTTAGTGTTGAGCCCTACCGATGCAATGATGATCGCAAAAACCAATATCCAAAGGTTGATTCCTTTAAAAGAAATTGCCTGCACTATCGACTGATGGATTTCATCAAAGTCTTCCGTTTGTTTTTGCAAGCTGATATAGGTGACGAGTTTTCGGATTGTAGTGTACATGGTGGTAATTGATAGGTGGGTGGAACCGCTTTGCTAAAAAATATTAGTCGAAATTACGAAAAATATTGAATGCGTTACAATTCGCAGGGCGTGAAATTATTTCGGGAAGGAGAAAACAAAGGCGAATTAACTAAAGACTGAAACAATTCAGCCGATTATCTGTTTCAATTAATGCTCTCTTCTTGGGCAGACGAACCTTTGTCCAAGATTCAAAAACGAAGAAAACATGATCTATATCCTCGGCAAATCCCCCAGCCCACAATTCAATCTGGCGATGGAAGAATATTGCTTCCGCAAGCTCACGCAATACGACAAGATATTCCTGCTGTGGCAAAACGAGCCGTCCATCATTGTAGGCAAACACCAGAACACGCTGGAAGAGATCAACACGAACTATGTGAGGCAGCAGGGCATTCACGTAGTTCGCCGTATTTCGGGCGGCGGAACCGTTTACCACGATTTGAACAACCTGAATTTCACGATCATCTCCAATGAAAAGAATGGAATCGGCTTCGACCTGAAATCGTTCACCAGGCCTATAATAGACACCCTCAAGGCGTTGGGCGTGACGGCGGAACTGTCTCCGCGAAACGACTTGCGGATCAACGGAAAAAAAATTTGCGGGACGGCGCAGGCTTACGTCAACGGTAGGATGATGTTTCATGGCTGCCTGTTGTTCAATTCCGACTTGTCGGCACTTTCCAAAGGATTGAAAGAGCCAAAGGAAGTGATCCACTCCAAAGGGGTGAAGTCGGTAAGGAGCGAGGTGGACAATATTCTGCCGCACTTGAGCCGAAAGATGGATGTGCGGGAATTTGCAGCCCGCATACTTGAAACCATCCAGCAGGAATATCCTGGAATCGCCGAATATTCCTTTAGCGAGGAAGAAATCTCCTTGTTTGAAGAGCAGGCTGTGAGCAAATATTCCCATTGGGAATGGAACTACGGGCAATCGCCGCAATTCTCCATCGAAAAGAAAACGAAATTGCTCGAAGGCGAAATTTTGGTCAAAGCTACTGTAAAAACAGGCCGAATAGAATCCCTTGAACTTTTCACGCCTTTTGGCGAATGGAAAGAGTTAGAGGGGCAGATGTTGGGGGTGAAATACACGCCCGAAGATTTGAAGGCGAAACTGCGGGAGGGAGAAGCTGACAAATGGGTCCGAGAATTCACCATCAATGAGCTTGCAGAGGCCATTGTCCGGTGATGATAGCCTTTCCATGAAAAAACATTGAAATGTTTACCCCTTCGGCCTTCGACCACTCCCCTTGAAAACAAATGGAGAGCTGACAAAAGTGGGCGTTTTGACTTATTACCTTAAATGTCTTTGGTATAGGTTATTCGGGTACATTGTGAAAGGATTTGGATAACGGAGCCATTGACTTTTCGATGCCACTCCTATTTCATCTTCTTTTTCTTAAACAAATATTGGAGGCTTTCCCGGAATACCACAGAATTCAGTTTCCACATCAAAAGCAAATAGAGCGAGGCGGCCAGAACGATTTTAAGAACAAGAGAAAT